>CAOJPS010000058.1 GCA_948441255.1 uncultured Eubacteriaceae bacterium
TTTTGCGATAGAAAAAGGTTCCATTAGTTATAATTTTTCATCGAACTCACGTTATAATAAATACCAAATTTTTTGAAATAATAATATTACATCTTTGTTACATAATAAAAAATCCTTTGAAGTGTTTAATAGTATGAGGTATAATTAGTTATAGCGGTTTAAACGGGATAAAAAATGTTTCTTTCTCTCGTTTTATAGTCAACAAACTTGTTTATTTTTAAATTTGCTGACTATATTTTGAAATCGCTTTATATTCAGTGTGATAACTTTTAAACGGGGTATAAAAAATGAAAAAAAGAATTTTTTTGGCAGGTTTTGCCGCTGTTTTCATAATAGCCTTAATAATTATTCTGTTTGTTTTCTACTCATTAAATGACGATTATGTTTGCAGGATTGGCGATATAAAAATTTATCCCGGTGAATATAAGGTTTATTTTTACGAGCAGAAAAAGTTTTTTGAGGAAACCGGAGGAACAGACATATGGGAAACTGATATTGACGGAGCTTCTGCGGAGGACGTTGCTAAACAGCAGACCATAAATTCCATAGCGGCTGTAAAAATAGCTTTAAATCAGTGGGAAAAACTGAATATAACTTTTTCAGAAGCTGAACTTAATAGTATTCAGTCAGAAGCTGATAAATTTTATAATGAACTTGGTTCTGACAGAATTGAGAAATTTGAAGTTACTTTTGATGATATTTACAATATCATAAGAGAAGGACAAATTCAAAAAAAGGTTTTTGACTATATAACAGAGGGTTTTATTATAAAGGATGAGGAGATCAATGAATATTTTAATGAATATTATGAAGCAAACAAAGTTGATTTGACAAACATAAAAGTAAAATATATATTTAAAGGATTTAATGAAGACAAAAGTAATTTTAACGAAGTTTACCGTCAAATGGAGGAGATTTACGCGAAAGTCACCGCGGGGGAAAATTTTGATGAGCTTATAAACAAATATTCGGAAAGTTCTCAAAAAGGTGAAATAACTTTAAAAAAGGATTCTTTTGAAAACACGGTTAAAAATGAAATTTATGCTATAGGCGAGAAAAATAAGACTACTGGCATAATAACCTCGGACAGCGGGTTTTATATAGTTTATATTTCAAAATTTGAGAAACCTGATATTAAAAATCTGCAATCTAAGGTAAGAGAGGAATATATACAAAGAAAAAAACAAGAAGTTTATCAGAAACAAAGTGAAAGATGGCTTGAGGATTTTCCTATAGAAAGAAATAATGAAGTTTTTTCAAAAATAGGCATTGAAGATATA
The DNA here is from genome assembly GCA_948441255.1 of uncultured Eubacteriaceae bacterium. GTDB lineage: Bacteria > Bacillota > Clostridia > Lachnospirales > CAG-274 > MGBC114079. Next base: position 1,281 of record CAOJPS010000058.1, read on the forward strand.
AGTTAAATTAAAAAGTATTTAAAACGACATAAAAGCAAAAAATATTTCAATCAAAAAGGGAAGTTTTATAATAATATAATCTTCCCTTTTTTATGTATTTATAAATTTTTTATTGTTTCGCTGCTTCCTCTGCATTTATTTCAATATCGTTTTCAGAAGCATCCACACCGCTTTCCTCTATTTCACTATTTTCGGAAACACCAATGTTATTTTCCATAATTTCATCATTTTCAGAAACATCAGCCTCATTTTCCATAATCTCGTCGTTTTCCTTAGTTTCATCAATTTTAGCCGCACTTTTTCTGCCTCTTTTATGAGGTTTTTTGGTAAGCCTTCTCATACCTTTAACAATTGAGATGACAAAATCAAATTCATCAAGACTAAGACCATTTATAAGGCTTAAAGTAGTAGTGTGTTTTTCTTTAAGCTGAGTCGCCAAACTTTTTTCAGCTACAGATTCTTTATTGGTTTTAATTATAGTTCCTGCTGGGCGGGTTATAAGCTGATCCAGAGAAATGCTGAAAAATTCAGCTATCTTACACAAATTTTTAATACTTGTACCTCTTTGTCCTCTTTCGATAAGTCCTAAAAAACCCGGCGCAATACTAAGAATTTCTGAAAGTTCTTCAATGGTTAAATCTCTTTTTTGTCGCTCGAATCTGATATTTGAGCCAATAATCTTATTATAGTCCATATAATCCCCCAAGTCATTTAAATATTATAAAGTTTTATTGGCAAAGGGACATACGCAAATAAGCCACCTGCCATTCACTAACATTATATAATTTTTTTTGATAATTATCAAGCTTTTTTAAAGAAATTTTTCAATATATTTTGAAAAACCCTCATTTTCAAGACGCTGTGCTTTTATTTCGACAGAATTTTGAAGTTCGTTTTTGTACTTTATAACTTTTTCGCTTATTTTACTGTCAAAACTTCCAATAATTTGTACAGCGAGAAGCCCGGCATTTTTTGCCCCGTTAATTGCCACTGTCGCGACAGGTATTCCTCCAGGCATCTGAACTATTGAATAAAGTGAATCCACTCCGTTTAATGTTTTGGTTTTTACAGGGACGCCTATAACCGGCAAAGATGTAACAGCGGCGGTCATTCCTGGAAGATGAGCCGCTCCGCCCGCTCCCGCTATAATAACTTTAAGACCTCTTTCTTTAGCTGTTTTGGCGTAATCATACATTCTTTGCGGTGTTCTGTGCGCGGAAACAACAGTTATTTCGTATGGAATATCAAATTCCTCCATAACTTTCGCCGCCTCACTCATAACAGGCAAATCCGAGTCACTTCCCATAATTACTCCTACTAATGGTTTGTTATCCATAATGTTTCCCCCTTATAATATGAGCGAGCAGAAAGCTGTTTTCACTTTCCGCTCAAAATACACCTGCACCTATTCTTTTCTGTATTCCGTAATTCCGTTTTTGTCCATATATCCCTTTTTACATTCCATAAGATAGTTTATAGTGATGTTTTGTATTCCATAGCCGCTCAAAATGCTTTTAAGCTCGAAAAGGTCATTATATGTCAAATAAGGATAGTCAATCATAACATTGTTTGTCCCATTGTACATAAGAGCGTAATTTAAGTTTCCGTTATTCTGTACCCACTTGTTTTTGGTATATTCTATTCCTTTCAGCATTTTATCAGCTGTTTCCGAAAAACGAGAATCTTTTGTTTCTTTATAGAGATAATACAAAAAATTTATTTCCGCTGTTTGATGGTTCAGTGAAACGTGCGTTCTTTTATGGGCCTCCTGTGAAGCGGACGGAGCATAATCCTCAACAAGCCAGCCATCATTTACATCATAGTGGTTATTCTGAGCGTGCTTTAAAAAATACTCCCCATATTTTACAGCGCCGTCCAAAAACGGCTTATGATTATATCTCTTATAAGCGAAAATAAGATTTACGCCAAAATCCGTTGAGAATCGTGTGTCATAAAAATTTCCATTTATATCAAAATCTGCTTTCAGCCATTGGGACATAGGCCCTGTTTCCCAAAAACCCTCAGAATTTTGATTTTCAAGACACACGCTTGTCATTATAAAACCCAAATCAATCGCCGCTGGACTTTCACCATATCTCGCGAAAGAAGACCCGGTATAGTTGGCAGCGTGGCGATATAAAATATTTTTGCCCCCTGGAACATAATTTGACGGAGTTATAAAATAATAGCCATCCCAAGACCAGCGGCGCTCAATGGAAAGGTCGTGCACTTTAAGATAATTATAATTTGACTGATTAGTCCAGTCCACAAGCTTATTTGGAGACTGAAGGCACCAAATCTCGCCTATCTTTGAAGTATCCTGCGGAAAACTGAAAGATATTGTATAAACTCCGTCCGAGTGTGTTATTGAAATTGGGTTTTCATCTTCTCTCAATATTTCAAGAGTATTTGACGCAAACATATTTTTATAAACTCCTGGAACGCTTATAACAGCGCTATTTGTATCAGTATTTATAAAAAGAGTAGTTTTAATATCTTTCAATTTATTCAAGTCGCCTGTTAGAACCCACTGTTTTGTTACAGGGTCAACATACCTTATTTCTATAGTATTTCCCGGAATTGTAACAGCGGAGGAATATCTCTGACCCTCGGCTGTATTTTTGAAAATATATCGTCTAAACCAATAAAAATCCCCTGTTTCAAAATAAACATTTCTTTGATTTATTACAGCGTTAGTATTTTCGCTTGAAATAACTTCCTCATAAGGAACTGTCTCAAAAACAGCTTTATTTAAATCCATATCAGCGGTTTCCTGCTGTTTAAGCTCACCCACATAATTTATCTCTGACGAGTTTAGCTCTGACGGTTCGCCAAGCATAGGTGTATCCGCAAAAGCAAATGTATTAGTACACATTATCACGGACACACCCACTATCAAACTTAATATTCTTTTTAAATTCACAAATAAACACCCTTTATATTAAAATTTTACTTTATAGTCAAATCAACTTTTTTCCTACGGTATTTTTTTAGTATACCATTAAATTATACAAATTTCAACTTTATTTAATAAAAATTTGTATTTTGCCAAAAAATCTAGTATAATTAAGAAAACAACGTTTTATCTGCGGCTCTGCTGAGGATTCTTCTTCTTTCTTGAAAGAAAGAACTTTTGTGCGAAACTTCGTTTCGCCGTATAAAAATCGCGGCAAAGCCGCCGCCGCGACTTTTTTAATTTATTGGCGTTTCCTTTAGCAAAGCGATAGCTTTGCGTTTTAAAGTTTAGGGTCAAGCCCTTTTTAAAGGGCTTGCAGGGTGTGGGACAGCGTCCCACGGTTTTAATGTTTTAGCGTAGTTTGTAAAAAATAAAGGTGATAATTTGAAAATTACGGATGTTAAAAAACAAAAAAATAATCCAAAAAGATATTCTGTCTTTGTTGATGGTGATTTCGCTTTTGGTCTTGATGAAGTTGATGTTCTGTATTATAAGCTTTTAAACTGTAACGAAATTTCAGAGGAAAAATTTAATTTTATAAAAGAAAATACTGTTTTTAATAAGGCAAGAGATACAGCGGTTAAATATCTTAGCTTTAAAGCCCGGACTAAAAATGAAGTTGCCGCTAAACTTGCCGAAAAAGATTTTACGGAAGACATTATTGATAAAGTTATCGCTCTTTTGGAAAAATATAATTATATTGACGATTATAGCTATGCTGGAAGCTTTTTGAGAGATAAGTTTAATATTAACGGCTTCGGAACGGAAAGAATAAAATATGAGCTTAAACAAAGAGGAATTTCAGAGGAAATCATCGAGAAAGTTGTTGAGGAAAACTGTTTTGACGAAATAAAAAAAGCGGCGGAACTTATTGAACAGAAATACGGCGTATATGAGTTTGATATAAAAGAACGCCGGAAAATTGAGGGTTTCCTTTTAAGAAGAGGCTTTTCCTTTTCCACAATAAAAGACGCTTTTAATTTACTAAAAGACGAAATATAAAAAGGATGAAAAGAGGGATTTTAAAATGCATAATAATCAAATAGGCAGACTGCGTAAAAGTTTTATAAACGCTTATAATGACGGCAAAATGCTGGAGGCGATTTTAACAGGAGAACGAATTTTAAAAATTTATGAAAGCAGCAAAGATACGCAAAATCTACACTTTGCCAATGACGCTTATAACCTTGCCTGCATATACTCAAAAGAATATAATCTCTCAAAATCAATTGAACTGTATGAAAAAGCCGCCAATATTGTCGGAAAAATTGAGGGTGACAGCCTTATGCTTTCCGACATATTTAACAATATGGCTATAGACTTTAATCTAAAAAGAGATTATAAAAAATCTTTAATATACTTTGAAAAGGTCTATGAAATCCGAAAGAAAAATATGACAGCCAAAGAGTACGATTTCATAGACAGCCTTTTTAATCTTGGCTGCGCTTATTTTGACATAGGCGATTTTGACAACGCCTTGAAATGCCATAAAGAGGCTTTGAGCTACAGAGATAAAAGGGATTTGGATTATGTGGATAATCTCAATATGATTGGATATTCCTACGAAGAAAAAAGTGATTTTGAAAACGCTTCAGAATACTTTCAGAAAGCTTTGGAAATAATAAAAAAAACAGAGGGAAATCGTTCGGAAGAGTATTTGCAAAATATATATTATATCGGCTATGTCTACGAAAAAAGCGGAAATTACGTGGAAGCAAAAAACTGCTATGAAAAATCTATCGAACTTATAAAACTTTACGCCGGAGAGGAACATCCTTATTATGCCGAAGCTCTAAATAAGCTTGCCAATACCTATTTAAGATGCGGAAACGAAAATAAAGCGCTGACTTTGAGAATGAAAGCTTTAAACATCATCAAAAATATTGTCGGCGAAAATCATCTTTATTATGCGTCAAGCGTAAAAAATATAGCTGACATTTACTTCAAAAAGAAAGATTTTAAACGAGCCGAACGAATGTATGAGGACGCGTTAAAAATTAAAGAAACAATTATAGGAAAAGAAAGCACAGACTACATAAAAGACGCGTCTATGCTAAGCAAAACATATATGCGCCAGGAAGAATACGGCAAAGCCGCCGCTCTGCTTAAAGACATTGTTGAATACTCCAAGTCTGACAAAGAATTGTATATGTCTGTTCTCCTTGACCTTGCTTATATTTACGCGAAAAGCAAAAATACATCTGAGCTTTACTCCATTTACAAGGAATTTGCTGAAATTGAACCAGGACTCCGTTTTGACGATATGCTTGACGATATAAAAGATTTTGAAAAAAATCTTGAGTATTATGAATATACAGACTTTGACGATAATTTTGATATTAACAATGAGTTTTTTGAAAATTTAGATGACTTTGATGATTTTGACGACTTTGACGACTTTGAAAATTTACAGTGAAACTCAGCGAAACGTAGTTTCGCATAAAAGTTTTTTGCTTCTTTTTTTCAAAAAAGAAGTCAGGTTTGGGCTGAAAGCCCAAGGTTTTTCTTAAGTTAGTGCATATGAGGCAGAGCCTCAAGGTTTTTAATACTTAGAAAAAAGGAGGAAAGCAAAAATAACTTTCCTCCTTTTAATTATTTCTTTTTTTCTTTCCTTTCGGCTTTTTTCGCCGCTTTTTCTTTTAATTTCTTTTCTTTCTTTAACGCTTTCATTTCCTCGGGCGATTTCATTCCCGCTACACTAACTATATACATACCGGCAATTTCAACCTTAACATTTTTCTTTATTGGTATGGCGGCGAAAACACGTTTGTCACACATCAGCGTCATAATCTGCGGTCCTATTTTTGCCTGAACAAAATAAAGTTTCATTCTTTTATATATTTTAGGCATTTGCTCCATTACGGCTTTAGGCATATTGACATTTGTTATTTTATCGTGTTTTTTATCAATCACATAGATACTCATTGAATTTTTCATTTTTTCAATCATTGTTTGCTGAGTATCCATTTTTTTGTACGCCCATTTATTAAGAAAATAAAGTCCGGCAAGTATCGCTCCCAGAATTACGGCTATAATTATTATCCAGTCGAGAAATGACATTTTTTTGACCTCCGCTGTATTTTTAAAACTTAAATTTATATATATAGCCAGTAAACTAAAGTTTGCTGACTATATATAGTGCCTTTATCGTGAAACTCTAAGTCTAAAGGTTTGTTTATCCTCGTTTCCTCTGTCGTCCCTCGCGTAAACGGTATAAGTTATTGAACCTGCCTCGCTTGCCTCAAAGTGAAGTTCCCAAATATACTCATCGCCGTCTTTTTTATCGTGTTTCTTTGATATTGCCACTTTATCGTCATCAGGACTTTCAATCCACACTCTTTCAGCGTTTGTTGTTGTTCTTACAGTAACCTCAACTCTGTCAAACTTATCCACATCATTGTCATCAACGTCCACGTCATATATTTCAATATCCTCGGCGTCGCTTACATTCAATGTAAATTTATATTTCACATCGTCATTGTCTTCGTCATACGCATAGACATAATAGTTTTTGTTTGGCTGAGCGTCTGATATTTTAAGCTTGAAAGAACGGCTTGTTCCGCTTTTTGTGGAAGTATCGGTGGTATCTATGGTTCTATCGTTATTATCCACAACTTCCACCCTTTTAGCGGCAAGAGAGGTCATTACGCGGATTTCCACCTTATCTCCCTCTTTAACGTCGTCTTCTTCCTGGGTCACGCTTTTTATAACAAGTTCGTCATCGTCATACTCAATTCCTTTAACACTAAAGCTTTTATGAGTTTCATCGTTGTCGCTGTAGGCGTATACGAAAAACTTGTTTGTACCTCTGTCTTCAACCGGAACTTTAAGAGTCCATATTTTCTCGTTGTCACCTTTATCTTTGCTGGTTTCATAAATTGTTTTCGCTATTCTTTTATCATCACCGTCAAAAACATTTATCTCATCCACGTCATAAGAAGTCTCAACCTTAATTGTAACCTCTCCGTCAACCCCTACCTCATCGTCACTTACGTCTATATCACGGATTTTGCACTCGTCATCATCGTCGTCATCGTCGTCGTCATCATCGTCTTTAGAGTTTTTATCCACATCTATCGTAACTGTTTGATATTCGCTTGTATAGCCTTTGGCGTTTCCAGCGTGAATAGTAAACTCTCTGTTCCCAGATTTTGTCATTTTAACTCTGCCCTCAAACACTTTATCATCTCCGGAGGCTGTAAAGCTTGTTAATTCTTTTGTGTCAGCGTTAAAATCATTTTCAATTTTAACCTTTGATGTAGTAGCGTTAGCGTAAACGGTAAAAGTCACATAATCGTTTCTGTCAACAGAATATTTGCTTACGGTATAACTCTTAAGTTTAGGGGAAGAATCAGCCACAACGCTCACCGTAACGGGAACGCCTGTTTCACTGTATCCCCCCTCGTTTCCGGCGTAAACCTGAATCCCTTTATAGCCTGTGGAATTTGTGTTTGGAATCCATTTAAGAGAGAAAGTTTTTGTTCCATCACCATTTTCACTAAAAGTAACACTTTCGTTAATCATTGTATTTGAGTCAGTATCAACAATTTTAACCTTTGTAGATGTCGCTGAAGCAAGAACATTTACTATAACTTCCTCTCCTGTATTCACCGCTGTGGCAGATGCCTGAGCAGTCAGTACAGACGGCGACTCAGTTTGTATTATAACTTGTCTTGCTTCGTTATTCCAGTCAACAACGGCTCCCATAGCCTCTCCAAGCATACGCACCGGCATAAGAGTACGGTTCATTGAGTTTACGGAAGGAGTGTCAAATGTAAGAGCCTCTCCGTTTACCGTAATGACATTAGACCTCATCTTATGTACTATAGTACGATTTCCCTTAGTAAAAGTCATTGTTTCGGTTTCTTTATTCCAATCTGTCTTCATTCCAAAATAATCTGCCGTTGTACGGATTGGCACCATAACACGGCTATTCACAATCATAGGCTGAGCGTCGCTGAAAATCAGCTTTTGACCGTTTAAATAAACGCCATCTATATCATTTACACCTGCCGCCATAACATTTGCGGCAGACATCTGACAAATTGACGCTGTAAACAGTATCGACATAAATACGGCTGTTAATTTTCTAAACAATTCAATCAGTCCTTTCTTAAATTTATTTTCCTTTAATCAAGGGTGTTTTCCTAATATTATTATATCAAAAAAACACTACAATTAAATTTCATATACATTAAATTTATATTACAGTAATTATATAGTAAAAGAACTTAAAAAGAAGTAAAAAAATTTATTTTACCTTTATTCAAATTCTTTCACTATACACCATAGGCTTCACGGTAAGCAATCATTTTATCAAGATACTCCCTTCCGTCAATGGTGCCGTCTTTAATACATTCAATAATATCCTCAATAGTAACTATAGGATAAACTTTTATTCCAAACTCATCATACACTTCCGAAACAGCGGATTTTTCACCTTTGCCTTTTTCCATTCTGTCCACCGAGATAATAACTCCAGCAACTGAAGCGTTTGAAGCTGATTTTAAAATTGGAAGAGTTTCTCTTATAGCCGTTCCAGCTGTTATAACATCTTCTATTATGAGAATTTTGTCATTGTCAGAAAGTTTATGTCCGACAATAACGCCGCCTTCTCCGTGGTCTTTCGCTTCTTTTCGATTAAAACAATAACTCACGTTTTTTCCCTCTTTTGAAAACATAGCGGAAGCGGCAGCCACACAAAGAGGAATGCCTTTATACGCCGGGCCAAAAAAAACATTAGCGTCAATATTATTCTCGGCTATGCACTTCGCGTAGAATTCTCCGAGCTTTCCTATTTGCTCACCTGTTTTATAATTTCCAGTATTAATAAAATAAGGTGCTTTCCTTCCGCTTTTCAGAGTAAATTCACCAAAAGTAAGCACATCAGAATCACACATAAATTTCACAAATTCTTTTTTATAGCTCATTTTTATCCTCCTAACATAAGGAAATACCGACAAATAAAAAAATTATTTTTAATATCCTTTATTCGGTGTTTCCATAACATTTTATTTATTCTAACATAACTTGAATTACTTTTCAACAGTAGACTTCTTTGGAAACCATAAAATATTTTGAAAAAATCCGCTGCGTTAGTTTCATATATGAAACTAACTGTTGCTTAAAATCAACTTATGTGGTATAATATAGCTAACCCCAAAATTGAAGCCAGAAAGGATGATAATTTGAATAAAAACAAAGAAAAAAACAAAATCAAATTTTCGGAAATGCTCAATAATATGAGAAATTCGGAAAATGTTATAAACAGAATAACAACAAATGTAAATATGCTTGTAAACCGTAAAAATTTTTCCTCCTCAAATATAAAGAAATTATACAAAAATTTCTTTTCCTCAAATACAAATAAGCTGTATAAAAACTTTTTTTCAACGGAATTAGGCAAATTTTATAAAAATATATCAAATGTAAACTTTAATGAGTTTTATAAAAACATATCAAATTCAAGCTTCAGTCCATTTTATAAAAATGTGTCAAATCCAAATTTTAATGAATTTTACAAAAATATAGGATATTCTAATATTTTAAAAGAAAATTCCCCCAAAAAAGCTTTGAGTTTAAATGAGAATTATTTTAAAAATACCTTCTCTGATTATCACACATATACTGACATTTTGTTCCCCGATGTTCCGCCAAAAGATTTTTCCATAAAAGACGAAGCTATAAAACAGGAAAACAGCTATCCAGCCAAAATATTCTCAAAAAGCTTTTATTCCAGCAGCGTATACAAAAAAGGCGGAATAAACAGAAATATTCTCAATAAAAATAATTTTTTAAAAGAAAAGTCATTTTCAAATATTTCTGAAAAAATTAAGGAAAATTATTCTGAATCTAAAAATCAAAATGGTTTGCGCAATAGAGCGAAAAATAGATTGTACAACGATTATGAGAATGTGAGATTTAATATTAAAGACAAGGCTGAAACAATTAGTTATAAACATACCAAAGGCGGAAATATAAACGTTTCTCCAAATATAAACGTTGAGCTTAGCCCAAGAGATACATTTTCTGACTTTAACAAAATATGGCTGGAAATAGGAAACAAGCTAAATTCTGAATTAAACGCCTCAGCAGGCGGTATTCATTAAAGAAAGCCTTGCCGCTTAATAGCGGCAAGACTTTCCTTTTTGGTCATTATGCTATTTTATTTACAAGTTTATAAAGTCTGGATTTTTTCCTTGAAGCGTTATTTTTATGATATACACCCTTTGAACAAGCTTTATCAATAGTTTTTACGGCATTCACAAGCAAAGCCTTAGCTTCTTCTTTATTTCCCTTTTCAGAAGCGACAATTACTTTCTTTATAGCTGTTTTTGTAGCTGATTTAATCATCTTATTTCTCATTGTTTTTTTTGCTATAACTTTGATACGTTTTTTAGCTGATTTAATATTAGCCAATTTATTTTCCTCCCAAACAGATTGAATATAGTTATTGTAATTAATTTTAAAATAATAAATATAGTGTAATTACTATAGTTTGTTCCAATAATATTGAGGGTAAATATCGTCAAAAAGACTTCTTTTGAGCAACGTACTCAAAAGCCAGGAATAAACACCATACATTTTACATCAAAAAGGCAAATAAGTCAATGAATAATTTAAAAATTCCGGAAAAAAATAAAAAATGTATTACCGAACAAAGGATAATAAAAAAAAGAGGTGTAATAAGTATGGAAAAAAATAAAATAAACAAAGAGCGTGCCAATTTTTCTGTCAGAACCGACCTTGCTATTGAAGCCACAGAACTTATTATTTCCGCCAATGAAGCCAAAGAATCGGAAGAAAAAAACGGAAACACAGAAAAGGATGAACTTGACGGCATAGAAATAAAAGAAGAAATTATAAACGGCAACATAAAGCTGACAAAGGTTAAAATCACAAACAAAAACGGCGAGGAAAGCACAGGAAAGCCAAAAGGCAATTATATAACAATTGAATCACAGGCTATGAAAGAAAATGACGCCGACACCCACGAGGAAATAATAAAAGTTTTAAGCGAAAATATAGCTGATCTGACTAAGCTTGACAAAAAAGCGCTTATACTTATTGTAGGGCTTGGAAACAGAAATATAACTCCCGACGCTCTAGGACCTTTAGTTATTTCTAAAATACTTGTAACAAGGCATATAACAGAAAGCCTTCCAGAACAAATAGACCACGATGTTCGTGCCGTAAGTGCCATTTCCCCTGGGGTTATGGGCATTACAGGCATAGAAACAGGGGAAATAATAAAAGGAATATGCGAAAGTATAAAGCCGGATTTAATCATAGCCGTTGACGCTCTGGCCGCAAGAAAAACCGAAAGAATTAACGCCACAATTCAGATGTCCGATACTGGAATAAGTCCTGGTTCAGGAGTTGGAAACAAAAGAATGGCTTTAAACCAAAAAACGCTTGGCATTCCCGTTATCGCAATAGGCGTACCCACCGTAGTTGACGCCGCTACTCTTATAAACGACACAATGGATAAAGTTTTAAACGAGATGAGTGAAAAAGCGAAAAAAGGCGGAGAATTTTATAAAATGCTTCAAACTCTTGACAAAGAAGAGAAATATAATTTAATTTACGAAATTTTAACCCCTTGCGACGGAAATATGTTTGTCACTCCAAAAGAAGTTGACGCTGTTGTTAAAAGGCTTGCCAATATCATATCAAACGGAATAAACATCGCTCTGCACCCTGCTATAAATAAAGAAGACATAAACAGATATTTTAATTAGGAAAACACCGTATAATTCAATAAAACTTGTTTTATCGAATTATGCGGTATTTTCTTATATTAACGTGAGTTCGACAAAAAATTTCAGTAAAACTCAGCGAAACGTAGTTTCGC
>CAOJPS010000059.1 GCA_948441255.1 uncultured Eubacteriaceae bacterium
GTGCGGTATTTCCTTTACTCAAAAGTCTGCGAAGTGCTTCACAATTCGCTTACCGGCTTTTGCCGCAAGCGAACGTATAATATTTTTCTACCGTTATTCAAGTTCTTTCACTATATATGGTATTTCATATAGTCAAAATTAAGCTTTCAAATACTCATCAATAGCTTTAGCCGCCTTTTTACCAGCGCCCATAGCCAAAATAACCGTAGCGGCTCCTGTAACAGCGTCGCCTCCAGCGTAAACAGCCTCTCTAGAAGTAAGTCCAGTTTCTTCCTGTGCCACAATACATCTCTTTTTGTTCACATCAAGACCTTTAGTAGTGGAGGAAATCAAAGGATTAGGAGAAGTACCAAGGCTCATAATAACAGTATCAACATCCATAGTAAATTCCGAACCCTCAATAACAACAGGACTTCTTCTTCCTGATTCATCAGGTTCTCCAAGTTCCATTTTAACACACTTCATACCTTTAACCCAGCCATTTTCGTCAACAAGAATTTCTGTAGGATTGGTAAGAGTATCAAAAATAACACCCTCCTCCATAGCGTGGTGAACTTCCTCAACCCTTGCTGGAAGCTGTTCTGTACCTCGTCTATAAACGATATGACTTTCAGAGCCAAGTCTAAGGGCTGTTCTCGCGGCATCCATAGCAACGTTTCCGCCGCCCACAACAGCCACTTTTTTGCCAATTTTAACAGGGGTATCATAATTATCGTCATAAGCTTTCATAAGATTAACACGTGTAAGGAACTCATTAGCAGACAAAACCCCGTTAGCGTTTTCCCCGGGAATACCCATAAATTTAGGAAGTCCAGCGCCCGAACCAATAAACACAGCGTCAAACTTCTCGTCGTCAAAAAGCTGGTCAATAGTAATAGTTCTTCCAATAATTACATTTGTCTCAATTTTCACGCCAAGCTTTTTAATATTCTCAACTTCTGTTTTAACAACCTTTTCTTTAGGAAGCCTAAATTCAGGAATACCATATTCCAAAACACCGCCGGCTTTATGAAGCGCCTCAAAAATAGTAACATCATAACCCTTTTTAGCCAAATCCCCCGCACACGTAAGCCCAGCGGGGCCAGCTCCGATAACAGCGACTTTCTTGCCATTTTTAGCTTCTGTATGGCTAAGGTCAACATTATTTTCTCTTGCCCAGTCAGCGACAAATCTCTCAAGTTTGCCAATAGAAACAGCGTCGCCCTTAATACCTCTTACACAAACACCCTCACACTGATTTTCCTGTGGACATACACGTCCGCAGACAGCTGGCAAAGCGCTGTAATCAGCGATAACCTCAGCGGCGCCTTTAAAATCAGATTCTTTAACTTTAGCTATAAATCCAGGAATATCAATAGAAACAGGACAACCCGTAATACATTTAGCGTTTTTACAGCCTATACATCTTTTAGCTTCCTCAACAGCTTCTTCCTCATTATACCCAAGACAAACTTCCTCAAAATTTTTCGCTCTGACCTTAGCGTCTTGTTCCCTAACAGGGATTTTTTTCAAAACATCACCCATTATTTGTCACCTCCGCAGCCACAGCCGCCGTGGCTGTGTGTATCTCCTTCTTCAAATTTAAGTTTAGCTCTTCCCTCTTCAGTTTTATACATAGCCTGACGGCGCATAGCCTCATCATAATTAATAAGATGACCGTCAAACTCCGGACCATCCACACAGGCGAATTTAACCTCATCACCTACAGTAACACGGCAAGCGCCGCACATACCCGTACCATCAACCATAATAGGATTAAGACTAACAACCGTAGGAATATTAAGTTCTTTTGTAACAGCGGCAGTAAATTTCATCATAATCATAGGTCCGATAACAACAGCGTGATTATAATTTTTGCCTTTATTTTCCGCAAGGTCTTTAAGACAGTCTGTAACCCTTCCGTTAAATCCATAACTTCCATCATCTGTTGATATGTAAAGATTTCCGGCAACCGCTTTCATTTCTTCTTCCATAATCAGCAAATTTTTTGTACGGCTGCCTATAATAACATCAGCGGAAATTCCTTTTTCGTGAAGCCATTTAACCTGGGGATAAACAGGCGCGGCGCCAACTCCTCCAGCCACAAATATAATATTTTTCTTTTTAAGCTCCTCAATATCTTCCTCAACAAGGTCGCTTGGTCTGCCCAAAGGACCCACAAAATCACAAACACAATCATTCTCATTATATCCCATAAGTTCAAGAGTACTCTTTCCAACAGCCTGAACAACAATGGTAACTGTTCCTTTTTCCTTGTCATAATCGGCAATAGTCAAAGGTATCCTCTCGCCCAGCTCCGTATTTTTAACAATAACAAACTGACCAGGCAAAGCTGATTTAGCGACCCTCGGAGCTTCAATTTCCATAAGGAATATATTATCCGTAAGCATCTTTTTACTTACTATTTTGTACATATATGTACCTCCTTTTTAAAAATCACATTTGGGAACGCTGACAGTTTTTCATTGGCAAAAGCTTCCGTTATTCTCCATTAGTCGACATTCCCCCATATAAAAGGTTATAGCACTATTTATTTTTTGTCAAGATATTATCAAAAATTTTTTTGTAAATTACAGTCAAAATCAATCATACTACAGCCACGTTCGTTTCACAAATTAAAACCGTGGGGCTTTGCGCCACACCCCACAAGCTGTTCAGTGTTTTTGGCAAAGCCAAAAGCCGGCTTACGCCGTCCGCACTTCTTTGCGGCACATAGGAAACACCGCACAAAGGATACTAAAAATAATTTTTTAAAGTTAAATTTTCCGTTATCGTGTCATTTTTCAAAAAATTATTTTTATTTGTTTAATTTGTCGGTATTTCCTTAATAAGCAAAAACTGTTGTTTTTGCTGTGTAATTTTGATATTTTCTTTTGCGAAACGTAGTTTCGCTCAAAAGTTCTTTGCTTCTTTCTTTCAAGAAAGAAGTCAGGTTTGGGCTGAAAGCCCAAGGTTTTTCTTAACTCAGTGCATATGGGGACAGCGTCTCACGGTTTCCTATGACACTGCCCTTATTTATCTCTTAGCTGAGCGCCAAGTTTTTCCTCAAGTTCTTTTAATATTTTTTTCATAGGTGAAGCAATTTCATCGTCTGTCAAAGTTCTGTCAGCGGCTCTGAAAGAAATATTGTAAGCGACAGACTTAAAACCGTCCTGAATCTGTTTTCCCTTATAAACGTCAAACAATTGAATACTTTCAACCAGTTTTCCGCCCTTTTCCTTTATAATATTCTCAATATCCTTAACTATGATATCGTCTTTTACAAGCATTGAAATGTCACGATTAACAGCCGGGAATTTAGGCAGCGATTTATATACCCTGTCAAAATTAACATTTTCGCAAAGTTTATTAATGTAAATTACAGCGGCATAAACCTTAGCGCCAATTTCATAGTTGCCGCAAACACTTGGATGAATCTCGCCAAGAAATCCAATACTCGAGCTTTCCACAGAAAGTTCAGCGCATCTGCCGGGATGCATATAAGGAATATCCAAAGCCGGAGAATACTCAGTTTTCTGTTTCATTCCAAGGACTTCCGTAAGTTCCTCAACAATTCCCTTTAAATCATAAAAGTCCGTTTTTCCATACATTCCAATTGTCAAAACAGGCTCTTCATCGGGAAGTTCCGACAGCGGCAAAGCTTTTGGAATATATACTTTTCCTATTTCAAATAATCCCGCTTCCGGGTTTCTTCTGTTGTAATTTGTACATAAGGAATTAAGCATTCCATTTAAAGTGGTAGTTCTCATAACGCTGAAATCTTCTCCCAAAGGATTTGAGATAGTAACAGTTTGTCTTAACTTATCATCTTTTGGTATACAAAGCTTGTCAAAAGCCTTGTTGCTTTCAAATGAAAAATTCATAGCCTCGGATAATCCCATAGCAACCATAGTATCTCGTATGATATCCTCAACAGTTTGTTTCATTGTTCTCTTTCCAACCGTAGGAGTACCCGACGCTAAAGTTGTCTCAATTTTATCATATCCATAAAATCTGGCGATTTCTTCCGCCAAATCCGCTTCCGATTCCAAATCAGGACGAAATGTTGGAATAACAGCGTTTTTCCCGTCCGCCTCAACCTCAACCAGTTTAAAAATGTCAATCATCTCTTTATCAGAAAGAGAAGTTCCTAAAAGTTTATTTATTCTGTCAGAAGAATATTCCAAAATACGTTTTTCTCGTTTATTAGGATAACAATCTACCATTCCGCTAACAACTTCCCCGCAGCCAAGAAGCTCAACAAGCTGAACAGCTCTGTTTACAGCCTCAATAGAAAGATTAGGGTCAAGTCCTTTTTCATACTTGCTTGAGGCATCAGTTCTCATACCAAGTTTTTTAGCGGTAATCCTCACATTGGGTCCGTTAAAATTAGCGGACTCAAATAAAATAGCGGACGCTCCGTCTGTTATTTTTGAATTTTCGCCGCCCATAACTCCAGCGACAGCGACAGCTTTGTTGCAATCAGAAATCACAAGCATAGAAGAATCAAGAGTTCTTTCCATACCGTCAAGAGTAGTAATTTTTTCTCCTTCTTCCGCGTTTCTGACAATAATTTTTCTTTCATCAATAGTATCAATATCAAAAGCGTGCATAGGCTGACCAAGCTCAAGCATAACATAATTTGTAATATCAACAATATTGTTTATAGGTCTTAATCCAGCGGCGGTAAGTCTGTGACGAAGCCATTGAGGAGAATCCCCGACCTTAACGTTTTTAACAACTCTGGCAATATACCTTGGGCAAAGTTCAGGATTTTTTATCTCAACATCAATCATATCCAAAGCGTTTCCGCCAGCTTCCTCTTTAACAATAATTTCAGGATATTTAAGAGGAAGCCTATAGGTAGCGGCTGTTTCTCTAGCAAGTCCTATAATACTAAAACAATCAGGTCTGTTAGAGGTAATTTCAAATTCCACAACATCGTCGTCAATTTCAAGAATAGGCTTAACGTCATCTCCGGGAGTCTGTTCTTCGCTAAAGATATAAATTCCGTGTTCCGGCGCTTCAGGATAATCATTTCTTGTATATCCAAGTTCCTCAACCGAACACATCATACCGCAAGACAAAACCCCTCTAAGTTTTCCTTTTTTTATTTTAACGCCTCCGGCAAGCCTAGCGCCGTCCAAAGCCACCGGCACAAAAGCGCCGATAAAAAGATTTGTCGCTCCCGTAACAATCTGAATAGGCTCGCTCTGACCGACATCAATCTGACAAACCACAAGCTTATCAGCGTCTGGATGTTTTTCAATAGATAAAACTTTGCCCACAACCACATTTTCAATACAATCCCCAGCGTTTGTGACAGATTCAACTTTAGAGCCCGTCAAAGTAATATCCTCAATAAAATCTTCTGTTTTACAATTTATGTCAACATATTCTTTAAGCCAGCTAATAGGTAAATTCATAGCAAAAGTCCTCCCAAATTATAGCAATCCATAAAATTTTAACACAAAACAATTAAAACTGTTTCAAGAATTTAACATCGTTTTCATAAAGCAGGCGCAAATCAGAAATAGCGTATTTCTGCATAGTCACCCTTTCAAGTCCCATTCCAAACGCAAATCCGCTGTATATATCAGGATTAATTCCAGCCATTTCCAAAACTTTAGGATGAACCATACCACAGCCCAAAACCTCAATCCAGCCGCTGTCTTTGCATACACGGCAGCCTTTTCCTCCGCAGGCAAAGCAGGAAGCGTCCATTTCGGCGCTTGGTTCAGTAAAAGGAAAATGATGAGGTCTGAAACGTACCTTTGTGTTTTCTCCAAACAATTCTTTAGCAAAAACAGCCAAAGCGCCTTTAAGGTCACCCATAGTAATGCCCTTATCAACCACAAGTCCCTCAAGCTGATGAAAAATAGGAGAATGAGTAGCGTCAACCTCATCAGAACGATACACACGCCCCGGAGCTATTATTTTAATGGGAAGTTTTCCTTTTTCCATAACCCTAACCTGAACAGGAGAAGTTTGCGTTCTCAAAAGAAAGTCCAAATTTCCGTTAATATAAAAAGTATCCTGTTCATCTCTAGCCGGGTGGTCTTTTGGAATATTCAAAGCCTCAAAATTATAATGCGCAAGTTCCACTTCGGGGCCTTCAGCAATTTCATAACCCATACCTATAAATATATTTTTAATATTGTCAATAACCTGCGTCATAGGATGCTTATGTCCAAGAATTTTAGATTTTCCAGGCATTGTAACATCAATAGTTTCCGCTTTAATTTTAATTTCCTGTTCTTTTGAAAGCAAAAACTTTTTTGTTTCCTCAAGTTTTGATTCAATAGTTTCTCTTACTTCATTAGCAAGCTGACCAATAACAGGACGTTCTTCTTTAGAAAGCTCTCCCATACCTTTTAATATTTTTGTGAGTTCTCCCTTCTTTCCAAGAAATTTAACTCTCAAATCCTCAAGCGCCTTCAAATTTTCAGCGCCTTTTAAATTTTCAACAGCAAGCTCTTTAATTTCCTTAAGCTTATCTTTCATTTTCATAAAACTCCCTTCAATAAAATAAAAAAAGCCCCGTCCAAAAGGGACGAAGCTGATATATCCGTGGTACCACCCAAATTTCCGAAAAAATTTCGGACTCTCAAAAGGCGTAACGAGCCAAACGTGTTTTCCTACCAGCAAATTTATTCACGGTCTCAACCATAAAATGTATTCAGAAAACAAACTCCAACGGGAACTTCAGCAAAATTTTATTTGAAAAACGCTTCCAGCCTATGGCGTTCTTTCTCTGTCAAAACCATAATGCCTACTTCCGTTATCACAGTAATAAAAATATTTTATTTTTTTATATTTATACAAAATTACCGTAAACTTTAAATATGTGGTAGTATATCATACAAAGCAGCCAAAGTCAATAACAAAAAATTCTTTCACAAAAAACTAGCTTTTTAAAATTGATTTCTGTACTTTTTCAGTTCTTTGTTTTTTAAGATTTTCATCTTTCACAAACCATAGCTTGTCAAGTTCAACAATAAATATAGGCATAAGTGAAAGAACAGCGGTTATTGCCCATTGAACAGAATTTAAAGGGGTAACTTTAAATATTGACGCGAGGGCAGGAACAGTTACAACGCCCGCTTGAAGAATTATTCCCGCAAACAGTGCGTAAATTAAATATTTGTTGGCAAAGACGCCTTCTTTAAATATAGAATGTTCGCTTCTCATATTGAAAGCGTGTACAAGCTGTGACAGACTAAGTACACAAAATGCCATTGTTCTGCCAACAGAAAGACTTTCCTGTCCAACAGATAAAATATTTCCAACAGCAAAAGCCAGTAGAGCCAAAGAACCTATCATCATACCTTCCACGCAAATTCTTATCCACATATTTTTGGTAAACAGCCCTTTTCTTTCTTTGTTTTTCATTCCCTCCATAATATCTTTGTTTTCAGGGTCCAGACCAAGAGCAATAGCTGGAAAAGAATCTGTCACAAGGTTCACCCAAAGCAGATGAATAGCTAAAAGAGGCGCTGGAAAACCAATAAGCATAGCCGTCAAAATTGTCATTATTTCCCCTATATTGCTTGATAAAAGGAAATGAACAGCCTTTTTAATGTTTGAGTAAATTACTCGTCCTTGTTTTACAGCGTGAACTATTGTGGCAAAATTATCGTCCGCAAGTACAATATCTGAAGCTTCTTTTGCCACATCTGTCCCATTTATGCCCATAGCACAGCCTATATCAGCCGCCTTTAAAGCGGGAGCGTCATTTACGCCGTCACCTGTCATTGCCACTATATGTCCTTTATTTTTAAACGCCTTTACTATTCTAACCTTATGTTCAGGAGAAACTCTGGCAAAAACAGAATACTCCTCTATTCTCTCCGAAAGACTTTCATCTGACAGCCTTGAAATATCCTCTCCGGAAATTGCCTTATCGCCTTTTGAGGATATTCCTATTTTTTTGCCTATAGCCTCTGCCGTAAGCAAATGGTCGCCCGTTATCATTACAGGTTTAATACCCGCTGTTTTACATTTTTCAATAGCTTCCGCCGCCTCAAGCCTTGGAGGGTCAATCATTCCGATAAACCCCACAAAAATCAAATCTTTCTCCGTCTGCTCAACAGGTGGTTTTTTTTGTATATATCCTATATTTTTATAGGCTACGGCAAGAACCCTCAAAGCGTTTTTTGCCATTTCTCTATTTTTTCGTAAAAATATATTTTTCACCGACTGCGTCATCTGTTCCGGAAAATTATTGTTTAAATACTTTGTACACTTATTTAGAAGTACATCCGGCGCTCCTTTTGTTATTACGATATATTCACTTTTTCCAATATTGTGAATTGTTGTCATAAGTTTTCTGTTTGAGTCAAATGGAATTTCACCAACTCTTGGCATACTTTCTAAAAGTTTGTTTTTGTCAATTCCGCAGCCTATCGCCGAAGCAATTAAAGCGCTTTCCGTAGGTTCTCCTTTTATTTCACCAGATTTGTTCAAATAAGAATCGTTGCAAAGTGAAGAATACGTCAAAATTTTTTCTTTCAAGTTTGTGGGATAAATTTCAACCACTTTCATCTTATTTCGCGTCAGCGTACCCGTTTTATCAGAACATATAACACTTGCGTTTCCTATTGTTTCAACAGCAGGCAGTTTTTTTACAATGGCGTTTTTCTTTGCCATTATTTGTACGCCAATCGCCAGCATAACAGTCACAATTGCCGGAAGTCCCTCAGGAATAGCGGCAACCGCAAGACTTATGGAAGTCATAAACATTTCAAAAGGAGGTATTCCCCGAAATATTCCCAGAAAAAATATTACAAAACAAATTGCCAAAGCTCCAAGCCCAAGAGTTTTTCCTGTTACAGCAAGTTTTTTCTGAAGGGGAGTACTTTCTTGTTCTTCTTCCATAATCATAGACGCTATTTTTCCCATTTCAGAATTCATTCCCGTTTTGCAGACAATAGCTTTTCCACTGCCTCGGCTAACAGATGTACCCGAAAAAATCATATTTTTCTGGTCGCCTAATGGTACATTTTTATCAAAAACAGCGTTTTCATCTTTTTCAGATGGAATGCTTTCACCAGTTAGGGCAGACTCTTCCACTTTAAGACTTGAAGACGATACCAATCTAGCGTCAGCCGGCACAAAATCTCCTGTTTCCACAACAATTAAATCTCCAGCAACTATCTTTTCAGCTTGTATA
The DNA here is from genome assembly GCA_948441255.1 of uncultured Eubacteriaceae bacterium. Classification (GTDB taxonomy): domain Bacteria; phylum Bacillota; class Clostridia; order Lachnospirales; family CAG-274; genus MGBC114079. The sequence goes on from CAOJPS010000059.1 coordinate 9,152, forward strand.
ATTTTTAAATTTCCGTTTCTTATTACTTTAGCCGTTGGCGCGGACATTGTTTTCAAAGCGCTCAACGCTTTTTTCGCTCTGTTTTCCTGAACTATTCCAAGTACAGCGTTTAAAACGACAATAAATAAAATTATTATAGGGTCAAAATAATCGTTCTCACCATTTACAACTGATAAAGTAAATGAGATTACAGCGGCAATAATTAAAACAATTATCATAAAATCCTTAAATTGTTCAAAAAAACGTATTAAAAGGCTTGTCTGTTTTTTTTCCTCCAATTTATTAGGACCATACTTTACAAATCTTTTTTCAGCTTCGCTCTCAGAAAGCCCCTTATTTTGATTTGTTAAAAATTCCTTTTCCGTTTCTGAAATACTTTTTTTATAGCTATCCATAAAATAAAAATAACTCCTTTCTCTTATGATTTTAAGTATAGTCAATCACATTGAAAATTGAAAAAAAGAGGTTTCTGAAAAAACGTTTTCATCCGCCAAGCTTGTTCATTTTTTAAATTGATTGACTACATTCATAACTAATATATATTAAGATAAATCCGTTATTATTCCTTATAAATCTTTCAATACATAGTAATTACACTTAAAATATAGGAAACACCGCACAAAAGGAAATAAAAATAATTTTACAAAAAAAGTTTCATTTAAACGAAAACGCCTTTTCGTTTCGTGTCATTTTTTCCTTGAAAAAATAACACTTTCTTTCAAATTTTTTTGCCGCTAAAATTATTTTTATTTTTGAATTTGTCGGTATTGCCTTTATTGTCAAAAGTCTTTTTAAACGCATATAGTAAAATAATCGGGGATTACTAGGTGGTGAAAATTATGATTTATATGCTTGTTCTAGCATTTTCTTTAAGCATTGACGCAATAGGCATAGGTCTTTCCTATGGAATAAGAAAAATAAAAATTCCTGTTTCGGCAAAATGCGTGATAGGTGCGGTTTCATTTTTAGTAATTTATGTTTCAATGGCTTTTGGCAAATTTTTGTGCGGTCTTATTACAGAAAACGCGGGAGAAATGATAGGAGCGGTTATTTTATTCATTATAGGAGTTTGGATAATTTCTCAAAGTTTAAAAAAACAAAAAGAACAGACAAAAAAGGAAAAAACATTTAATTTTATAATTAAACCTTTGGGTATAACCGTTAAAATAATGAGAACCCCTGAAAGCTGCGATTTAAACAAATCAAATTCCATAGAACCGTTTGAGGCAATATATCTTGGGGCGGCACTGTCTTTTGACTCAATAGGCGTAGGTATTACATCTTCCGCTTTTGGATTTAACAAATTAATATTTTCATTATTGGTTTGCTTATTTCAAATAGTTCTTTTAAACTTTGGAACAATAATAGGTAAAAAATTTAATAAGATTAAATATATAAACAAAATTTCAACTGTTTTATCCGGCGCAATATTAATAGTAATAGCGTCTTTTAAAATTTTTATAGAAATTTTAAAATTTTAGTAAAAAAAGCTTGACTTTTTTTGCGGGAGGTGATATTATAATGAAGTCAGGTCAATTATTGTTAATATGTTGATAGTTTTGCGGATGTGGCGGAATGGCAGACGCAGTAGACTCAAAATCTACCGAGGGCAACCTCGTGGGGGTTCAAGTCCCCCCATCCGCATTATAATTTTAGTAAAAAAGCCGATATTTATTAGATTTTCAATAGATATCGGCTTTTCTTATGCACAAAACAATTTAACCATAGAAGCGGAGATGCGATTTATAATGTCTGAAAAAGATAGTGAATATTTGGAAAGCGGCAGAAAACTTCGCACCGTTAAACTTATTACTGGTGAATATAAAACTGTTGATATAAATTCAATAGTTGGTTTTTGTCATTATGAATTGCATAAAGGCTTTTTAACTGTTAATCTGTTTAAAGAGCATAAATGCGATGAAAAAGAATGCTTCTTATTAGAAAAATTTAATGATTATCCCTATTGGCAGCGTAAAGCTATAGCTGATAAAATAAAAGCCATAAACAAAGAAAAAAGAAAAAGAAAAAAAATAAATGAAGCAAGACATATAGAAAAAAAGAACGCTTTTTTGGAAAGATTGAAAAATGACGCTCAAAAATTGGCTGACAGCTGGGAGTTTCCCGTGTTAATTACCCGAGTTGCCGAAACAGCGAAAAAAGAATATACAATTTTTTATGTTTCCAACTATGATAATAATGATTGGTACGAATACAGAAATATCGCTTTTGTATTAAATTGGAGATATCAATCAAAATTTACACTTAAACATATAAAACTAACAAACGGTCATTACGCTTCAATTTCTGATTGGATAAACAGAAAAAAATAATTTCAGTATAAATATAAAAATCTCAAAGTAAAAAGGTCTTCAATTTTTTACGGACAAAAGCCAAAACAGCCTTTGTCCGTATTTTTATAAACACCAATAAATAAAACCTCTCTCTGCCGCCTCTTCCTCATCAAAAATACCCTTAACGTCAATAAGAACTTTTTTTCCGTCATTATACAATTTATCAATATCATTAAAAGTAAAATTCTTATACACACTGTGAGGAACAGCAAACACAACTCCATCAACCTTGGGAAGTTCAGATATCTCAAAAAGCTGTATTCCATAATGTTTAACAACATCATCTTTTTGGCAGACAGAATCACACACATACACCTCAATACCATATTCGGCCAATCCTTTTATAATATCAATAACCTTTGTATTTCTGATATCAACACAATCTTCTTTAAATGTAATACCAAATACAGCAATCCTGGCACCTTTAACCTTTTTATCAGCAAAAATAAGCTTTTTAACAATAGCCGAAACAATAAACTCTGCCATATAATCATTAATTTTTCTGCCCGACATAATAATCTGAGAATGATATCCAAGTTCTTCCGCTTTATAAATAAAATAATACGGGTCAACGCCAATACAATGCCCTCCCACAAGTCCGGGATGAAAATTAAGGGCGTTCCATTTTGTATTCATAGCGTCAATAACATCATTTGTATTAATATCCATACAATCAAAAACAATAGAAAGTTCATTCATAAAAGCGATATTAATATCCCTCTGGGAATTTTCAGCAACTTTGGCAGCCTCGGCAACCTTAATACTCTTAGCCCTATAAACTCCCGCGTCCACCACCAACTCATAAACCCTGGCTATATTCTCAAGAGCCTCCGCGTCACAGCCGGAAACAATTTTTTTAATAGTACGCACCGTATGGATTTTATCAGAAGGGTTAATTCTTTCCGGCGAATAACCAACTTTAAAGTCACAACCGCATTTAAGCTTTGAAACTCTCTCCAAAATAGGGATACAAATTTCTTCTGTTGTTCCAGGATAAACTGTAGACTCATACACTACAACAGCGCCTTTCATCAAATGCCTTCCCACAATTTCAGAAGCGCTTATAACCGGTTTCAAATCAGGTGTTTTATCAGAATTAATAGGAGTTGGAACAGCAACTATAAACAGCTTGACATTATCAAGTTCACTTTCATCATCAGAAAATTTAACTTTAGATTCCAAAAGAGCCTTGTCTCCAATTTCATTTGTAACATCAATGCCTTGTCTATATTTTAAAATTTTATCAGAATTAACATCAAAACCAATAACATTGACTTTTTTAGAAAACTCAACAGCAAGAGGCATTCCGACATATCCCAGTCCAATAACAGCAATACTTTCTTTTCCCAAAATAATATCATCATATAGCATAAAAACCAGCACCTCTTTTATTCAGCAAAAATATTTTTAAAATATTCAAT
>CAOJPS010000060.1 GCA_948441255.1 uncultured Eubacteriaceae bacterium
GTATTCTGGCCTATATGGTGCCGGCTATGGTAGATTTTTATAAATTTTATTTTATTGAGTGTTATATCTTTCATTTAATAAATCGTTCTTTTGCTGTTTTTCCCGACTATTTTTTGAAAGATTTTTATTTTGTTTGGCAAAGCTGTTTACTCTGCCAAACTTTATAAAACAATACCTTAATTAGATATTGTAATTTTCTTATTCATTAGATTCCAGCTTATAGTTAAATCCATTGCATTTGCAATTTCTCTGACGGGAATAAATATTCTGCCATTTTTGATTTCAGGAATTCCATAAGCCATTTTTATATTTTCCCCATTAAATGTATAAATGTCTTTTCCTGCTGTGAATACTATTTCATTATCATCATAAGATATGACAGCCCTTTTATCTGCTGAATTCCAGCTTATATTTACATTGTTTTCAAATACTTTAAGAGTTTCGGCAACTGCCCTTAACGGAAGCATTGTTTTTCCATTGCTTGTGTACGGCGGCTTATCAATGAACATATAATTACCATCAACATCAGCAGTATTTGAACCTAGCGTAAAAATAACTGTATGATTTGAAGTATCCTTATCTTCACTTGAATAATAATATGTATCAGATATTGTAAAATCACCGTTGACATTTTTATACACATTTGAACTCGAATGCGTAACATTAACATCGGCAAAAGCCGTATTTACTGCTGAAAAAACTATTGTTCCTGCAATTACCGCAGCACCGATTTTCATAACTTTCATAACAATCATCCTTTCATAAATTATTTAATAATCAAAACAGATTTACTGTCAGGTATCCAGCTAACATTGGCATTTAAAGATTCTCCCAATGCTCTAAGCGGAACATAGGTTCTTCCATTTTTTATCTCTGCCGACTTTGGAATCATAACTGTCCTGTCGTTTACAAGCATTTTATATGAATTTATTGTAAATCGTGTTTCCGTATTATCTGCTTTAATTATTGCTGTTTTTGTGTTTTTATCCCATTCGACTTCGGCGTCAAAAACCGTTGATATGCATCTTATAGGAACAAGAGTATAACTGTTTGATATGTAGGGTGCTGAATCCGTTTCAACAGCTTCACCGTTAATATTCATTAAATTGCTGCCTATAGTCATACAAACAACCTTTTTTTCTTTTTCATCTTCGACCTCGTCTGTATCGACTTCCTTTACCTTATCAACAGTTTTGTTTGATGTATTAAGAACAGCACTCTTTTTCTTTGGTGAATATGACCTTCTTCTTGAAGAACTGTGGCTACTTCTTTTTGGCGTTTCGGTAGTTTTTTCTGTTGTTTCCTCAGTAGTTTCTTCAATTGTTTTGGTTTCTTCTGCAGTTTCGGTTTCTTGTGTTTCTAAAGAAGTTTTATTACCTATAATACCAATCTCGTTATCAACAAGAACGTTTACATCTGCCTCTTTATTACCATTATTCTTAATATCAACACCTATCCCATTGTAAATATTTACATATACATTTCCTGTGTTATTATTAATTTCAAAATAGTTCGTATTATCAATATTTACATTTATATCAGAAGCAGTATTATTTACATTTTCAACTTTTTCTTCTGTACTTTTCCCAGTAGTCTTTTCTTCCGATATTGCCTCATCTTCTGTTGTATCTGTTTCGTTTGGAACCTTATCCTCTATAACTATAGGATTACTGAAAACATTATTTTCTAAATTCTCTAATTCATTTGTAATAATTTCACTTTCCTGCTCAACAGTTTCTGAACTATTTTCAGTTATGCAATTACTGCTGTCAAGATTTTTTAAGTTTGTATTTTTTTCAGTTTCTTCTGTCTTTTTTATTCCATCAATACCATCTTTCTTAATATTGTTTTGCCAAACATCAATATTTGTATCTTGAGCAATTACAATATCAGCTGCCGTTGTTATTGCCGGTGATGAAATTGTCATAATCCCTACCGCTAAAATTGCACCGAGTTGTATTATATTCTTCTTCATAAATATTCACCCTTTCCAAATGTATCGCTTTAATAAATTTGTTTTTCTTTTGTCTTGAATTGAGTTTAGCATTTTATATTTTTCATTTCAATAAATTCTGACAGACTGCACTTTTTTTAAGACAGTTTACACTTAGCATAATGATTTTTGTAAAACGTCAGCTGCTTATATATAATTTCAAAGCATATTTTTTTGATTTAATTGTATAAAAAATGAAGTGAATAAGTTTTTAACCTACCCACTTCATTTCATACTATATAATAATCAATCCAATAGTTTCATTCTGTGTATTAATGCTACAAATTCTGCACGAGTTAAATAGCTTTTAGGGTCAATTATATCATTTCCTCGTCCTGCAAATATTCCAAGTTTAAATAATATACGTATAGCATTTCTTGCCTTTTCAGAAATAAGCCCATCATCTGCAAACTGCTTTTCCTCATTGGAAATCTCATATTCAGCATTGGTGTAATCCATAAATTTGACAAGTATAACAGCCATATCCTCACGTGTAATTTCAGTATTGGGATTAAATTGCTCGTCATCTATAAGGTTTATGTCTTTTGCCCATTTTGCATATGGCGTATACCATAGATTTTCTTGTATTCCGCTGACAGCATTATTGCTATTATATTGTGACAAGTCATCACCTGATAATTTAGCCAAAACGGTAACAATATTACTTGATGTCATTAAATTATTTGGTGCAAATATTGCATTATTATAGCCTATCATAAGATTTTCATTATATGCCCAATTTACATCATTGTAATACCAAGCAGATTCATCAACATCAATAAATCCTTTTGCTTCTTCCGGTGCTTCGTCAGGAATAATTAAATCCCATTTAGCATAAAGCGTTGTATTATCGTCAGTTATTTTACTACTTTTATCAAATGGTTTTGTCAATGCTTCATCTGTATACCAACCAACAAATGTATAATTCGCTCTTTCAGGCATAGGAATTTCCGTAATTGCTGTATCTCCTTGTACCTTTATTGAACCTAATGCACTTCCCCTGTTAGTATTAAACCAAACCGTACATTGCACCGGTTCATATTTAGCATAAAGCGTCATATTTGATGTTACTTTTGTATTTTTATCAAAATTCTTAGTTAGCTCTTTGTCTGTATACCAACCAATAAATTTATATCCGGGTTTTGCGGGAGTTGCAAACCATGAAATTGTATTGTTTCTTTTTACTTTTGCCGCATCTACATTAGAACCGCCGTTAGCTTCAAAAGAAACTGTGTATGATGGTGTTACACTTGAACCACCACCGCCGCCACTGCCTCCCGAACTTGGTTTGTTCGGACTTGGACTTGGGTTCGGACTTGGACTGGGACTGGGGCTTGGACTGGGACTGGGGCTTGGACTGGGACTCGGACTCGGACTTGGACTTGGAGTATTTTTGCTAACTGTTTTTTTGAAGTTTTGTGTGGATTTCTTTACCTCTTTATTTTTTGTACGATACTCCGCTGCTATTGTATGTTTTCCATCGTCTCTCTTGGATATTGTCTGTGATTTTACCGTAATCTTAGTACTTCCATCCTCAATCACGTAATCAATATCTTTTTCTAATTTTACACCGTCAAGCCAAACATCTTGAAATTCATCAATATGTTCAGAATAATCATATTCAAATTCAAAAATCTGGTCTTCAATTTCCTCACCTTCTGTTATTTCTATATCAGGAATGCGATTTATAATTTCAAAGCCATCATCTACTTCTGCATTAACATTAACATCATCATTATCCTTAACTGTAATCGAAAATTCTTTTGTTACACTTTCAAATTTTTCATTAGAAAAATTAGCTGTAACAGTAAAATTGTAAGTGTCTTTACTTGGATCATCATAGAATTTTTGAGGCACTCCATATATTTCGCCGGTCGACTCAATAAGTTCAATTCCTTCAGGCAAAGAGCCTCCCGTCAATTTATAAGTAACAATATTATCATCATATTTATTATCTGTTGCAACAATACTTTGATAAGGTACATACAAAACGGGATTATTAAATTTTTCATTAACGATTTGCGGATTTTCCGTCTTATCATTTAATTTTATTACATAGGTTTCATAGTATTTATTGTTCTTATCCAATTCTCCATTAACTAATCCGCCGCTTGCCTCAATAATTAATTCACCGCTGACTGCACCATCACCATCAATCTTATCAGGTCTTAGCAATCTGATTTTAGCCACATTATCAAGTTCACTGTAATCAGATGGTGTAGATGTTGCTGTAAATGCCGCAAGTTTTTGATTATCCTTGCCGCCAACAGTCCAATAATCATCAAGCTTAACATTTTTAGCGTCATCGCTTAATTTTGCAGATACATATAATGGTTCGTTACCTGTATTGGCAATAAATACATCGTGCTTATTTTCAAAATAATCTGTAAGCAACACTTCTCTTATTTCTCCGCTTGCCGGTCCATTTACAAATAACTTAGGTCCGTCCGTTGTTTTCTTTACTACAGAAAGCCAATAGTTTCTGTGTTTGTTTTTTTCATCACTTTTCCACGCTAAAGTATATTGTTGATTTGTTTCTGTAATACTATCAGGATTTTTTATATCTTGTAAGATACTTTTTTTGTCACTGTCAATTTTATATAAATTAAAATAATCATCAGCACCAAACCAAAATTCAGGTTTTAAAGAAGTTAAATCAACTGTATCATCATTAATAAGAATAGTATGATAGCCATAACCATAGTATGTATCAAGGTTATGGACTCCTCCATTTTTAATTGCATAAGAATCTGTGTTATTTATCCCAGTAAGTCTAAACCAAGGGTCAGCTTGTCCTACTACTGGCGCTGTATAAAATCCTGGAACAGGGTCACAATACTCTGATACCTTTATTCTATATCTCCCTACATCTTTATTAGAAAAAAAGATTGTAAAATTGATACCATCACCACTAAAATTTGCTTTGTAACCATCTTTTACAAGTAGATTCTTTATATCCTCTTGTTTTTCTGCCTCCTCAAGAGTCTTATAATCACCAACAACAGCTTTATAAATATCATCATTTGTGTTTGAACCATTATTTGAAAAATCCATTTTATATATATATTCTTTATTTTCTGGATATCCACTTTCAAGTATATATTCTAACACATGAATGTAGCTATTATTAATAGATGACATATCTCCATTAATAACCGCACTTATATCTATTTTTGATTCATCTATATCAACATGCTCCGCTTGCTTTGCTTCAATATTTATTTCATTTCCATTATTATCAATTGAATTTATTGATCCTGAAATATAACTAAGATCAGCTAATGGTATCACCTTAAAACCATAAAATTTTATATCAACTACATTACCCAAATCATCTGTATATGAAAACATAAATACTTTAGGGTTATATGTATTATCAAGTTGACATTTGTATCCTGCGTTTACTTGTTTCATATCTTGATTTAAAATTTGATTTCTTATGCTTGTACCTTCAAGACCATCTGCTAAATCAAATATATCAACGTAAATTTTAGGATGTTCATCTGCTAATGATGTAATACCTAAATAAAAATCAGTATTCGCAGTATATCCTGAGGTTGGAATTATTATAGTTGAAATTAAATTCACATTCATAATACCCATATTATATTCTGTATCTGCGACTTGTAATTTACACTCAACTTTCGTTCTATTGTTATTCTCATCTTGTTGATATAACTCTATATTAATTTGCTCTGACACATTTTTTGAAATATAAACTCTAATAATATATCTTATAGCTGTTTCATCAAGCTGACTTCCACTTCCTACAATTAATTCCATAGTATAACCTGTAGTATATAAATATTCAGTTAAATCGACAGTTTCATTTCTTCCTAATTCATGATATTCATCACGAATAATATTATTTTCCTCATCCTTAAAATGTGCCCAAACAACTTTTGCATCATCAGAAATCTCTATTTTATTTCCATCATTATCAACAAGTTTATCTAAAACTTCTTGCAAAGGAACATCTTTAAGTTGTTCTTCTGTATAGCCATTCAAAACAAGTGCTGCTTCCACTTCTTCTAATGGCAGTAATGACATTAATGAGATATCAGAATCATTCGTATCTATCGCACTGCCTGATACAACAGAATCATCAGAATAGCTATTGTCACCGATTTCTATGACTTCCGTATCCGCAAATGCAATATTCATTGAAGCTGTAACCATAACAATCGCCAATAAAAACGCTGTTGTTTTCTTAAAAAGGTTTCTCATTTATCAAATCATCTCCTTATTTATTTTTAAAACTTAATTATAGCGAATCAATGAAATTTTATACCAATCCTCCTTATCAATATAATTTTATTTTTAACCAATATCGCCTCCTTTGGCAAGATTTATTAAATCATCTATAGGATAAATGCGTGTTTTTCGCAATTTTCCCTTATGAAAATCAAAGAACAACTCTCCATTGTGAATATCTGTTAGGCTTGGTAAATAAGCCAAGGTTTCAAAAGTGTTTTTATCAAGCAATATTGCGTATCGTTCTCCGGACGCCGATATATACTCACTTATTATATAGCTATCAATTTCTGTTATGTAAGTTAAGTATGCGTCTTTCTCTAAATCCGCAATTTTTTCTCCTGTTTTAAGATTATAAACTTCTGGCGTACCATGTAAAGGCGATAATATTATTTCAGTATCTGTGAAAAATGTTTCGGTTTGCTCTGATATAGGAATTTCAAAATTTTTTTCGCCATTATCGTTATAAATTGTACAAGTATTCTCTTTTTCAGACGCAAAGTAATACCCGCTTTCTGTTTTTCCGGCACCAATTACTTTTCCGCCGTCAAGAAAACTACTGTCTACGTACATTCCGCAATATGCACCGAAATCTCCGCTGCCTTTTCCTGATTCCAATACCTCACCGCTATCTAAATCAATTAATTTTATTTCGCTGTCATCAAAAATGCTTACGCCGTAAGGAGCATAAAATACTGATTTTAAATTTTCTGCTTCATATATCAAATCTCCTGTTGTTCCCGAATATAACCTAAAAGCGTCATTATATATAACAGCAAGATTTCCGCTTTTTCTGCTGTACTGCTGATCATATACTAATTCTGCATCAGGTATAGATACTTCTTTTATTATATTTCCTTGAGTATCGTAAATTCTAAAACCCTTATAGTCGAACATCAATATCTTATTACCGTCATTATTTATCCTCGCTTCATCGTGATAATATCCGGCGTCATAAGTAAAAATATCGGCTGACTCATACTGTTTTTTCTTAAGTATTTTTATATTTGGAGTATCCATTCCCGCCACAATAGCATATTCACCCGAAATATCAACAAAATTACAGTCTGCTTGTCCCGCACTGTATCGAGTTATTAAATCAGCGTCTTTATCGTAAAAAAGATATTCGTTTTTTTCTGTGGCAGCTATTGTATTACCTGCGTCATTTGCAAACATTCTTACATCAGCATCCGTATAAGCGGTTTCCGCCTGCTCACCAGTGACAGGATTTATTGATACAACTGTACTTTTATTGCAAAGATAAATATTATTTTCATTTGCAATTACTCCTATCAGACTATCAGTTTCAAATCCTATAGTTTGTACAAATTCCGCAAGATCAATGACAGTAAATTCGGATAATCCATTTTTAGATGCGGAAAAAGCAAAATATTGTCCGTTGAATCCACCTTCAAAATGGATATAATCTGATTTATCATAAACCTCAATATAATTTTCCAAATCCATAATATCATAAATTATTAAGCCGCCATTCTCAAAGCTTACAGCAAGATATTGTCCTGTATTGTTTAATGCCATAAGATTGTCTTTAGGATCCGCAAAGGTATCGTTTTGAACTACACGCTGTCTGTTTCCGTTAAAAGATACTGTTGCTTTCTCATTTCCGTTTATATCATATACAGTCGCAAAATCTTCATCTCTGTATATTCCAGCAATGACTTTTCCATCTGCCGATACAGATATATACGTTGCGGGTTTGCCTTTCCAAATTTCACTGTTTGTTTTTATATTGTAAACAGTTAGTCCTTTTTCTCCCGCATATGCAATTAAATCATTATTGATATACACAACATCTGAAAGAGCTGATTTAACTGTCGGTAATGTCGTTGTTATCTCGCCTGTTTCAGTATCAAACACAGCTACAGCAAATGAATATACAGCGATGCCTGTTTTACCGTTTGGCGATAATGCTGTTTTAAAAGTTTCTGATGGTAGTTCAACTATATGGTGAGGTTTATATCCATCAGACAAATCATAAACCCCTAATGAATCCGCAAGAGCTTTTTGTGCCTGCGCTGTATATGGCGGGGTAAAAATACTTTTGGATTCGGGCAGAGCGTCAAGGGCATATTTAACAGCTGTTTCGGAATCACCTGCTTCTAATGCGTTTTGTGAGTATTCCGCAAAAATCAAACATCTTTGAGTTGTTTCCATTCGCTTTAAGCCAACAAAAGAAGTAAACGCACTTCCTAAAAAAGTTATCGCAAGTATTGTACTTACAGCAGCGCATATTTTTCTTCTTTTCTTTGTACGATAGTCATTTTCTCTTAAATGAGTAAAATCGTATAACATTTCCTCTGCTGTTTGATAGCGCAAATCAGGATTTGGATTCATTGATTTTGTGATTATCTCTACTATCAATGGTGAAAAATGTTTATCCGAAAGAGGAATGACTTCTTTTGCGTTTTTACTTGGTCTTGTTCCCGATAACAAATGATACAATGTTGCTCCTAAGCTGTATATATCAGAACGTGTATCCGGAATTATAATTTTTTTCGGAGATGTACTATACTCTGAATTTCTTTTAAGCAATGTAGCCGTAGGCGTTTCCATTGTTTTTGTTTCTCCGGTATTTGTCATAGTTGCAGTTAAATCCTCTGCATTTGGAGAATTAAATTTATCCAAACTATTTTCAGTAATTGAAGAATCCGTTGAAAAATCCAAACCGTAATGTTCCGGCGAAGCATAACCTGCGCTTAAACCTACGACATTTTCTTCACCTAACGCCAACGCAATATTGAAGTCAATTAAACAAATATCTCCATCTGGTTTCAACATAATGTTTGAAGGTTTTATATCACTATGAACAACGCCTCTTGGCGGCGTTCCATGTACTGGATTATGAAGATAACATAATGCTTCAAGCAGTTCACTTGCCCATTTTATTACTTGTGGCTGTGAAAATTTTTCATTTCGTTTCAAAGGACGGTCTAAACTTTCGCCTTCTATATAATCCATTACTGTATATACGGTTTCATCTTCAACAAAAAAGTCATAAACCTGAGGTATATATGTATGTTTGAGATTCTTTAAAGCATCAACCTCTCTTCTAAGTATTTCGGGGCGAGTAGTTATCTTTCTTTTATCAGCTTTCAGCACAACTTTTTTTCCTAAACGCTGATGATTTGCCAAATAAACAATTCCGCCGCCTCCAGAACCTATCTTTTCAACTACCTCATATGTTCCGGCTATTATTGTCGCCATAATCAGTCCCTCTTTCTTCGCTTAGGTTTCAATTCTTCTCCGTATTCCTTATCAAATTTAACATTAAGTTTTATTTTTCCTATGTAAAATATGATAAAAAATATTACAGCTATTACTAAAGCTAATGCTGCTATAACTATTCCACCATAAAACAAAGTTTCATCTGCTCCCATTCTATCAATCCTTTCTATTCAATAAGCATATATGTTCTGTAAAGCAGTATTGCCGCCTCTCCCCTTGTAATAGGCTTTTTAGGCTCATACAACTTATCCCATATATTCATATTTTCTTTTTCAAGAAGTGAAACATACTTTTTCGCCCATAGTGCGATTTCTCTGTTGTCCTCATAGACGGACAAATTGCTGTAATCTTCAGAAACAGCATATCCAAGTCTGTTTTCCATTATCTGTCCGAGAACTCCCACAAATTCTTGTCTTGTCATTATATTATTTGCCCTGAATGTATTATCATCATAGCCTTTCAAGATATTATTTTTCTTTCCTTCCGACACATAATAATAATACCAATCTGAATTTGAAACGTCATCAAAATCAACATCATCGCCATCTGTATTTTCAAGATTTAAAAGTTTACTAAACATTGTAATCGCTTCACCTCTTGTAACTGTATCATCAACACCATATATTCCCTCAGTTTTTCCATTAAGTATATTTTTAGAGGCAAGAACCGACACCGCCTTGTATAAATCTTTATCGCTTTCATTTATATCTTCAAATTCTCTTTTGTTGTTTTTTAAATAATAATTACCGCTTTTTCTTATTGGAAATTTCATTATTTTAAAAACTTCATTATAGTTTCCGCCTATGATTTTATCATTTTGGGATGAATCCTCCGTTTTGAGCCATACAGCTGTATATTCCGGTGTAAAGCCTTAACCATACAATGGAAGTCCCATATAAATTCCGTTTATATTTTCGTTTCCGTCAAAGCTTACTTCAAACACAGGATTATCATTATCCGATATGTTTATTAATTTTTTCTCCGCGAATGAAGACAAATCAGAGAAAAACAAAACTCCGCCATATAAAACACTTACAACAAATATCACTGTTCCCAAAATGTATATTTTCTTTTTATTGAAATTTTCATTTAAATCAGTTTTTTTAGCAACAAAAAATATAAAGCCTATTACATAAATTAAAACAATGCCAATTAAAACTATTGTAATTGTTTTAATAATATCTATAGACGCTGTTCCATTGTAATTTCCTATAATATTTTGACTGTCATTTATAGTTAGCTTTGCATTTTCAAAATCTGAACCAATTTCATTTAGGTTTATGTAACAATACATACCATTTATATTCATAACAACATTATCCGCAAGAGAAGAATAATCTTTAATATTATTCGGTATATTGATTGCTATTTTATTTTCATTTGTATTAATATTCAGCAATACATTTGTTTCAAGTTTTTTATAACTTTCAAGGTCTGTATATTCTTTTTTCTTTTCTGACGCAGAGTATACAGCCTCATCAAGCAATTCCTCATCAAGAGTAATTTCAGAACCACATTTTATATTTTTTTCAGCGCTTTTTTGTATTTCGTTTTCAGCTTCCGCTATTTTCATATTCATATTATCAGCGAAAACACTTAAAGGAAAACAAAGTATTATAAAAATTATAAATATTTTTCTCATATACAATCCCTGCTTTTTATTTATTTGCATTTAACAATAATTACCGAAAGATTATCCAAAGCTCTTGATTGCTTCACTTTTTTTATAAGTATATCCGTACATTCCTGTGCGGACAGACATTTTATAATTTCATTATTTTCATTATCATACATATTGAGATAATTATAAAATCCATCTGTACACAGAACATAAATGTCATTTTTAGAAACTGAAATCTTTTGAACATTCAGTGCCAAATTTTCTGATTTTCCGATATACGACATAAGAATACTTTTATTCTTTTCGGAATTATCTTCTGCATTATTTTTTTCATTATAACTGTATAATGTTTCATCTTCTGTCAGTTGTTTAATCATATTGTTTTTTATCTGATATAGTCTTGAATCTCCCGAATACGCAAATATGCCTATATTATTTCTGATTAAAAACACAGTTAATGTCGTTCCAGCTTTTACATTGTTTTTATATCGGTAATCAAGAATAGAATAGTTTATATTGTTTATTTCTTCAAATAAAATATCAACAAGCATATCTTCAGAAACAGACATAACCATACTTTTATTTTTTTCAATCCACAGTTTCATTTCCTTTGCGGCAATCCGGCTCACTTTTTCTCCGTCAGACATTCCTCCCATACCATCAGCTATAAGAAATAATGCCATATTATTCGTTTTAAATATCATAATACTGTCTTGATTGACTTTTCTTTTATTTCCTATATCTGTTGCATAGCCTATATCAAAACTAACCATATAATCACCTGTACACAATACTTACATTTACAGTTACATCTCCAAAAGTTATATCGCAGCTTTTTTCAAGCATTATTTCGCCCTCAATTCTTTCTTTGGAACGGTTTATATAAGTCCCATTTTTACTGTTTAAATCTTTAAGATATAACTTACCGTTTCTTATTGTAAAAATTCCATGATTTTTACTTGCATAACATTCACTCTTGAAAACAAGGTCATTTCCAACACCTCTGCCAACAGTTATTTGTGATGTTTTCATCTTCATCATTTTATTATGATTTCCGTCTTTATATCTTAAAGTAACTTCTACTTCGGGATATGCTTTTGCTTTGTTGTTTACTTGAAACATATCAACAGTTTCCTCACAGTCAATTTCATCAGAAAAATTAAAATCGTTCTGACTGTTTATGCTCATTGTCATATAATCATTTACAAAATCATCTGAACTTGTACTTTTCGAATTTACATTCTGACTATAAATATTATTTTCTATAACTATTTCTTCTTTATTTTCTTTCATATTGCTTGAAAAATCTACGCCAACCGTCTGCACTTCATCTTCAAATCCGCCTCTGAAAGCATTTATTTTATTATTATCCTTAGAATTTATATTCGAAAAATCCTTTATATGTTCCCATTTCTGCTTTTCACTCACAAAAGAATCCTCTTGCTTTTCATTTTTGGGTTTTATGTTTTTTATAACATATACTGTCATAACCACCATAAATATAATTAAAATAACAGGAACAATAATTAAAAAAGCCATCATATTTTTCACCTTTACATATTATTTTCTAAAGTTTCCTTATCGTTTTCATTGGAAATATTGTTTAAAAGCTGTTTTTCAAAATTCAGATTATTTTCATCAGAATACCCTCTGAATACAACCTCATCAATATCTTCCTCATTAAACAAAAA
>CAOJPS010000061.1 GCA_948441255.1 uncultured Eubacteriaceae bacterium
ATATTCTGATAAGGCAAAACAAGGTTAAAGCCGAGTTATCATCTTATGAAAATCTTAAATATAATATCGAACGGATTTTAGATAGTAATACTGTAAAAGAGCCTAAAAGAAGAAATATTAAAAGAGAAAAATCCCTATAAAAATTTTCAATGAATTTAATTTTTGAGTTAAATAAAGGGTAAAAAATGTAATAACTGTAGTATCTTTATACTAAAAATTTTATCGCTGTCAAGGCCTATATATATCTCTCACAGCCTTGGCAGTAATAAAATCTTTTATAATCTATTATTATACCTATATAAATTAAAGAAATCAGTCGCATTACGAATAAAAATTCGAGTTTTATTATTGTCAAAAATAACGAGATATTAATATTTTCAAATTATTTTTGTAAAAGATTATAAGTTAAGCGAGAAATTACGGCTATAAAATAATAACTTGTATCATTGCTAACAAACGAAACCTTTTACCATTTAAGAGCCTGTCTAAAAACTATTAAAATATCCAAAAAATCAGTGAAAATAATATCATTACGTTTCAAAATGATATTATTTTTTCTGATTTTTTGCGTATATTTTGTTTTTAGACAGGCTTTTTTTAGATTTTAGACACGCTCCAAGGTGTTTCCTATAAATTAAAAAACCCTATAATAAATCCAATTCCAGCGCCCAAATACACAACAGCGTTTAATTCCTTTTTCATTACAGCCAATATAAGTCTTTCAAGCTCTCTCATATCCATAGACATAATTTTCTTTTCAACAATATTGGAAATATCAATATTCTCAAATATAATATCAATATTTTCGTATAAAAGATTTTTATACTTTTCTCCTAAAAACTGTCTGATTTCCAAAACATCAAATTCATATTTAAAAAGTATTTCCTCAATTTTCATTCCAGATAATTTATAAATCTCGTTATCTATTGTTCTTGATATAAAATTCTTTCCATCTCCGGAAATATAATTTTGAATCATTTCTCCAATAGTTTCGGCAATTCCATAAATCATTTTATCCCCAATAAATTTAAACGCTATATTTCCGCTTATTTTCTGGTTTATATAATTATACAATTCGTATGAAACGGCTTCCTTTATATCAAAAGAAGAAATAAACTCAGCGATAAAATCTCCAAAAGATTTATCATTTTGAATTTTATCCGGAATATGCGCTTCTATATTCATTATAAAATCAACAATATTATCAACAATATTATCACTGCTCAGATGAGCAAGAATTTCATTTCTATCTATTAAATCTCTCGAAACAATATTTCCAATAGATTTAGCAATATCATCTCTTCTTTTTGGAATAATTCCCGGAGTAAATGGAATATTTTTGCCAAATATCTTTTTAGGGTTATAAGGTCTAAAAAGCATTTTAATAGCGATATAATTTGTAAAACAGCCAATAAACGCGCAAATAAGCGGCTGAATAATATAATCCATTTTCAGAACTCCTTTTATCTTTAATTATTTTTGAATTGTAAAGTATTGCCCCATATGCGCTAAGTTAAGACCGTGGGACGCTGTCCCTCACCCTGTAAGCCCTTTAAAAAGGGCTTAACCCTAAACTTTAACATGCAAAAACTGTCATTTTTGCTGATTATTTTAATATACTATTCGAAAAACGTAGTTTTTCGTAAAAGTTTTTGCCTCGCTTTTTTTAAAAAGCGAGCGGAGTTTGAGGCAGAGCCTCAAGGTTTTTGTTAACTTAGCGCATATGAGGTATTGCCCTAAGATTATACATTATATAATTTAGCAAACTCAACAATTTTTTGAGGTATTTCTGAAAGGGGAAGCTGTTCGTCAATACAGCCAAGGGAATACGCCACTTTAGGCATTCCATAAACAACACAGCTTTTTTCATCTTGTCCAATATTCATAGAACCCGCAGTTTTCATAATACTAAGACCTTTCGCGCCGTCAGCGCCCATACCTGTCAAAATCACGCCAATAGCCTTGTCAGCCATAACCTCCGCCACAGAGTTAAACAAAATATCAGCGGCAGGTCTAACTCCGTTCACTCTCTTTCCCGTTTTGCACTCCACTATAAGCTGACCTGAACTCCTTGACAAAGTCATATGCAAATCTCCTGGCGCTATATAAGCGTTTCCAGGATATATTGGCTCATAATCTTCCGCCTCTTTCACTGAAAGTTTAGAATAATTATCAAGCCTTTTAGCGAACTGCTTTGTAAACATACTATTAGGCATATGCTGAACCACCAAAATAGGCGGCAAATCATCAGGAAGCGCCCTCATTATATCGTCAAGCGCCTCCGTGCCTCCTGTAGAAGCGGCAACAGCTATAACAAAATCACTTTTATGGCCAAATTTTGTATTATAAAGCTGATGACTTGGAATATTTCTATGCTGATTAGCGGTATGATGAAATAAAGTCCTCTGATGATGTCCGTGATTAGCTTTAAAAAACGCTTTAATTCTTTCTGTCACGGCAATCAAGAACTCTCTGCCGTCAGAAGAATTAAAATCAGAGGGTTTTATAATATAATCCTTAATGCCAAAAGCATAATAATCATACGCTCTTTTAGGGTTTGACCCTGTAAGTATTATAAGCAGATTATATTTTCTCAAGACAGAGCTTATATATGTCGTTGGTCTTATTCCTCCATCTATGTCATAAATCAGTACATTAGGCTCTGTCGGGCTGAAATTTGAAGCGGCGTCAATAAGATTATAAGACAACTTAACATCTATATTTGAGCCGGAAATATTTCTTGCCAATACAGCTTTTAGACTTTCTGTATATGAAGCAATTACAATTTTCGCTGACATTAAAATCGCTCCTTTATTTCTACCTTTTAGGCGTATATTTTTCAAATATCTCAACAACCGATTTGTATATAGCCTCGGCGGCTAAAGTTCTGTATTCGTCTGTCTGCAATTTCGCTCCCTCAGCGGCATTTGTAAGAAAACCAATTTCACATAAAGCAGCGGGTACATTCGTCTTATAAAGTACAACATAATCTGTACTTTTCACACCCCTGTCAGTGCTTTTCAAATTATCCACAAGATTTTTCTGCAAAGTTTCCGCCAAATCTTCACAGCTAACGCCAACAGAGGAATCATTTTCGTGAGGATAATACCAAACCTCTGTACCGTTTGCCCTTTCAGCCGAAAAAGAATTTATATGAACCGAAATAAACATATCTCCCAGTTCATTTCCAAAATCGGCTCTTTCCTCAAGGGTATAATATACATCATCAAGTCTTACGGCATACGCTTTCACCTTTTTATCTTTTTCTATCATATCCACCGCTTTTTTAGCTATGGAAAGAGTCATTTCTTTTTCAACACCGCCAATAAGCTTCGATTCCGCGCCAGGGTCATTACCTCCGTGTCCGGCGTCTATCACAACAATTTTAGAATATTTTTCCCTTGGAGATACAGGTTTTATACATATATACTCTGTATTCTCCGCAATATTATAAGCAAAAACCTTTTTTTCTTTTATTTTTATCAATGTTGAAGACGAATGTGAAACCTCAACATAATCTATCATATCATTATTTATTAAATACTTTCCTTTAGGCAAAGTTTCCGATAAATCACAGCCCGCGTCTATAACATACTCTCTATTGTGATAATTATCAGTTTGAGTTAAATTATTAATATTAAAGTCTGAGTTCTTTTTTACATATAAATAATCTTTCTCAAAAAACACAGGCCCGCCGGAAAAAGTATTAATAAAATTCGTACCAGAATTTTGTTTGCCGGAACTTCCGCCGTTTGTTTCAATAACATCATCAGGCTCAAGTTCAACATCCGAAGATAAAGGCTCCTCATCCACATCAAACGGACGCAAGTTGTCATATTTTGGGGCATCGTTGACAAAATCGACCACAAATGTTTTAGAATCTTTTGAAATATATGTAACCGGTTTAGTTTTATCATTAAGATATAAAACCATTTGTGTAAACTTTTTATTATTTATAAAAATATCAGTAAAATTCACCTTTCTGATATATTCATCGTCAAATGAGTAACTATCCTTTGGCGGAGAATTAGTTTTACTTAGAATATACACTATTTTTTTGTCAGTAACCTCTGGAGAAGCAAAATCCCCAAGCTGACCTTCCGCTGATATCTTAAAAACCCCGTCCTCACATTCAGGTTCGTTCAAATCCACATTAGGACGCTGAGTTGTAGCTTCCGATTCCTCCGCTTCAGTAGTTTCCTCCGTAGTTTCAGTAGTTTCCTCCGAAACTTCTATAGGTTCAAGCTCATCAATTTCCGTTTCAATAATTTCTCTGATATTAATTATTCTCGTATTGCTGTCCCATTCAACTTTCATTCCAAGTGACTGCGCAATAAATCTTGCAGGAATCATAGTTTTGCCATTAATTATTTTCGCTGGCATAGAAAGACTTTGTTCCATATCATTAACCAAAGCCGTCTGAGAGTTTATTTTTATTTTAATAGAATTTTTTTTATAAGAAATCAATACCTCTTCTGTTTCCTTTTTCCAGTCCACCTCTGCGCCAAGAGGTTCAAAAACCTCCCTTGCCGGAACAAGAGTAGACCCGTCAAAAATTATAGGAGGCATTGTAAGCTCCTCCACACGTTTTCCGTTTACATAAAGGTAAACGCTCTCCGCGTTATAATTTTCCGACTTGCCATTATAAGTAATTTTCATACTAATCCACGGAGCCGCGAAAGAATTTAACGGATACAAAAGTATAGAAAACAATATAGCGATAAATAATATAAATTTTTTGTCAGACATATTTGTACTCCTTATCAAAATCAAAAAAAATTATTCCAAAAACACCAAATTATTTTAATAATTATATTTTAACAATTTTAATCAGAAGTTGCAACTAAAAAGAGCATAATTCATCAAATTGTAACGTATTCATTACACAATTCAATAATTTATAAAAAAATAACCGCAAAATTATTTTCTGTACATAAAGAAAAATCATTGTCTAACATAAATTTACATATAAAATATAGATTTACTTTTATTGTAATAATATACTTATCCACTTTATCAACAATTTTATGTGGATAACTTTTTTCTGTCAAACCGATATTTTCTTTCCCAATACCCTATATAACAACCCATATAACCAAAATGCGCACAATATATTGTGCTTTTCAATAAAAACCGACTTATAAACACAGTTTTTCACAATATATTTTTTTATCCATAAATTATTAACAGTGGATAAGTTGATAACTTTGTTGATAAGCCATATCTGCCTATTTCATATATGTCTTTTATGTGGATAACTTCATTTAAGAATATTATCAACAAATTTATAGTTTTCCACATACCGCCTATTTTCTACATTTATAATAAAAAAACCAAACAATACAGCAACTTTAAAATAAATATATAAAAATTGCTATAAGTTTAGTTTTTTATGTATAAGAAATACCGCATAATTAAATATAAATTAGCTTTTAAGAATAAAAGAAGACACCATTTCCCTAAATACTTCCGCCTGACTTGAAAGTTCCTCCGAAGTAGAGGCACATTTCTGACTTTCCGCTGAAGTCCTTTGAGTAACGTCAACAATATTCTCAATACCTGAGTTAATATTCTCAATGCTGGAATACTGTTCTTTAGAATCCACAGCACATTTATCCACAGTAACAACTATATTGTCAATTTCTCCCACCATAGTACCAAGAGCGTCGGCTGTTTCATTAGCAATTGTGACACCCTCCTCAATTTTGTACATAATTTCCTGAATAAGTGCAGCCGTTTCCTTTGACGCGGCGGAACTTCTTGTAGCGAGGTTTCGCACTTCCTCCGCCACAACAGCGAAGCCTTTGCCGTGTTCCCCAGCTCTCGCGGCCTCAACAGCGGCATTAAGCGCAAGAAGATTTGTCTGAAAGGCAATATCCTCAATTGTTTTAATTATATTCCTTATATTGTTTGAAACATCTGTAATTTCTTTCATAAAGTTAAGCATTTTGCTCATATGCTCCGAACCAATTTTAGCGTTTTCTTTAGACGCGTTAGCAATACTTCTCGCGTTTTCAGCATTAGCGGTATTAGTTTTTGATTTTTCAAGAATATCTCTTATAGAAGCGTTAAGCACATCTATGGTACTTGCCTCTTTTGAGGCCCCTTCCGACAAATCCTCGCTGGATTCAGCAATAAGCCTAGCGCCGTCGGCAACCTGACCCGCCGATGATTTTACTTCTCCTATAAGTCTGTTAAAACTGTTAATTATAAGAATCATAGCTTCTTTTATTTTTCCATAATCACCAACATAATCACGGTTAATAGTAATATCAAAATTATGCTTTGACATTTTAGAGAGGATATCCGAAATTTCAGCTATATATTCAGAAGTATGAGCAATAGAACCATTAACACTGTCTTTTATAACAGCAAAACTTCCCTCATAATCTCCCGTCATTTCCACCGACATATTTCCCTCAACCATTAACCCAAGAGTTTCAGCCATTTCATTTATAGGTTTGTTCACCGACGCTATTAAATGATTTAACTCTCCTATAAGCTTTGCCCAATCTCCATTATATTTTGTCTCATCAGCGTAGCACTCAAGATTTCCCTTTGAGGCGCTGTAAACAATATTTGAAATCTCATCATATACACTTTTAAGATGACCTCTAAGATTTTCTATAAGCTCATTAAACACCTTTTTATCAGCGCCAACGCCATCAACTTCAGCGTCAAAATTTCCCTGAGCGATTTCATTTATGCAGGAAAGAGCGCCTGTAGTTGCCTTAATCTGACCAGCGTTCTCAAGAACCATAGCGTTAAGAAGCTCCGCCATTTCGTTAAATCTTCCACCAAGTTTAGACGTATCAAGAACAACGTCAGCTTTGCCATTTTTCTGCGACTCTGCCATCAAAGTAAGGTCATCAATAAGCTTATTAAGCATATCCGACATACCATAAAATGTCCTGCAAAGAGTTCCCATTTCATCTTTTCTTTTAAGAAAAGCAGGATTTATATTAACATTAATATTCCCTTTTGTTATCTCATCACTGACCATAATAATATGGTTAAGAGGTTTTGTAATAATGGAAGCAAACAGCAAAGCCGCGAGAACACAAGCCAAAAGCAATATAACACTCACAGCGACTATAATAATCATAAGACTATTAAAAGAAGAAGATATTTCCTCTTCCTTAACGGAAGTCACTTCCTCAATATCATCAACATAATTTCCCGTACTTATAACCCAGCCCCAAGGCTCAAACAATGCCGAATATGACCTTTTAGGCGCGGGTTCTTCCTGCCCCGGCTTGTCAAAAGAGAAATTGGAAAAACCCCCCTCTTTATTGTTAAGGGCAATATCCATTATTGTTTGTATAATTTTCACTCCGTCCTTATCAGTAAGGTCATATCTGTTGTTTCCTTCCTGCTCCGAAAGCATAGGGTGAGCTACAAGATAATAATCTTTATCGTCAATCCAAAAATACCCATCTCCATTGTATCTCAATGTTTTTATAAGGTCTATAGCAAGCTTTTTAGCGTCTTCCTCCGTCAGTTCTCCGCTTTTTTCTCTCTCATAAATACCGTCAAGAAGTGTAAGTACATTTTCAATTTGATATTTTATACTGTTGTCATATCCCTCATTCAAAGACTGCTTATAATCCTCAACAGCCGTTTTATTCTGCTGATAGACGCTTGCCATAGCGCAGCCCGCTATAGCGAGGATAACAATGCACACCATACCTATATTAAGAAACATAAGTATGTTTTTAAGTTTTTTCATAGAAAAATCCCTCCTTTGATAACAATTACTAAATTAATATAAATAAAAACAGTTTCTTTCATACAAATTATACCACCATTAAATTCTCTTTTCAACACAATAGACAATAATTTTCGTGAAAAATAACTTTTTATAGGAAACACCGCATAATAACATAACGTAACGTGAGTTCGATGAAAAATTACAGTGAAACTCAGCGAAACGCAGTTTCGCTCAAAAGTTCTTTGCTTCTTTCTTTCAAGTATGCCGCAAAGAAGTGCGGTCGGCGTAAGCCGATTTTTTGCGAAGCCAAAAACACTGAACAAGAAGTCGGGTTTGGGCTGAAAGCCCAAGGTTTTTCTTAAGTTAGTGCGTATGGGGTAACGCCCGGGGTTTTAAAAATCTGTTGAAAGTAAGTCAATTGTATGTTAAAATATATTAAAAATATAAATCTAAATAAAGGAGTCCATATGTTATGACAAACGAAAAAATGGTTACAGCTATAACGTCTATGGAAGACGACTTTGCTAAATGGTATACCGATATCGTAAAAAAAGCAGATTTAATAGATTATTCCTCTGTAAGGGGCTGTATGATTTTAAGACCTTACGGCTACGCAATATGGGAACTTATACAAAAACAGCTTGACGAGCGTTTCAAAGCAACAGGCCACGAAAACGTATATATGCCTATGTTTATTCCCGAAAGCCTCCTTCAGAAAGAAAAAGACCACGTGGAAGGCTTTGCTCCTGAGGTAGCTTGGGTAACTCACGGAGGAGATGAGAAATTAAGCGAGCGTCTTTGTGTAAGACCAACCTCCGAAACTCTTTTCTGCGAACATTACGCCAATATAGTCCAATCTTACCGTGACCTTCCAAAACTGTACAATCAGTGGTGCTCTGTTGTCCGCTGGGAGAAAACAACAAGACCGTTTTTAAGAAGTCTTGAGTTTTTATGGCAAGAAGGACATACTGTCCACGCTACAGCCGAGGAAGCGGAAAAAGAAACCATACAGCAGCTTAACGAGTACGCCGACTTCTGTGAGAAAGTTTTAGCTATGCCTGTAATAAAAGGTCAAAAAACCGATAAAGAAAAATTTGCCGGCGCCCACTCCACCTATACAATAGAAAGCCTTATGCACGACGGAAAAGCACTCCAATCCGGAACCTCCCATAATTTCGGCGATGGCTTCGCAAAAGCGTTTGGAATTCAATATACCGATAAAAACAACAAACTCCAATATGTTCACGAAACTTCGTGGGGAGTTTCAACAAGACTTATAGGAGGACTTATAATGGTACACAGCGACAATGATGGACTTGTGCTTCCTCCAAAAGTCGCGCCTATACAAGCTATAATAATACCAATTATGCAGCATAAAGAGGGAGTTCTTGACAAAGCCGAAGAAATAAAAAATGAACTTTCAAAAATATGCCGTGTTCGCATTGACTCCTCCGATAAATCTCCGGGCTGGAAATACAGCGAATACGAAATGAAGGGCGTTCCTATAAGAATAGAAATAGGTCCTCGTGATATTGAAAAAAATCAGGCAGTACTTGTAAGACGTGACACTCGTGAAAAAATAACCGCAAACCTTTCAAATATAACAGAAGAAATTTCAAATCTTCTTTGCAAAATACAGCGGGAACTCCTCGAAAAAGCATTAAAACATCGTAAATCAAAAACTTCAAAAGCCAATAATATGACTGAATTTAAAGAAATTCTTGAAACAAATCAAGGCTTCATAAAAGCTATGTGGTGCGGAAGCGAAGAATGTGAAAACGCTGTAAAAGAAGAAACAGGCGCTACAGCAAGGTGCGTTCCATTTGAGCAGGAACATATAGGAGATACTTGTGTATGCTGTCAAAAGCCTGCCAAAAAAATGGTAATTTGGGGAAAAGCTTATTAATTAATTTTATTTATAGGAAACACCGGCAAATTAAAAAATTATTTTTAATATCCTCTGTTCAGTGTTTCCTATAAAAATTTCACGAATTTTTATAGGTGATTTTTATGAGAAAATATTTAGCGCTTTTTATAATATTAACATTAATCCTTCTGCCAAGTGTTAGGATATTTGGGTATTCCTATTCGGCGGCGGACAGTAAAATAATAGTCGAACTTGATGACAACGTTTTAAACTTGTCAAAAAATCCAATATTAAAAGATGGTACAACACTTGTTCCATTAAGAGAAATAGCCAACGCTATGAATATATCCGTAGACTGGAATCAAAAAACAAAGACCATAGTATGTACAAAAGATGATATCTACCTAACTTTCATAATAGACAATTATATTATGAAATCCTCCGAAGATTCCGACGTTATTTTAGATGCGGCCCCCTGCCTTATAGATGGAACGACATATATCCCTTTAAGAGCTATTTCTCACGCTTTCAATTCTGAGGTATATTGGGACAGTGAACTTCAGACAGTTTTCATCTATTCTCCTGTCAGTTCCGAAAACGCTATTCTATCGTCAAAACTTACCAAACTTTCTCTTTATATTTACGCCATAAACGATGGAATATGCCTTGACAAAGGCTCTTATATGACAGTAGCGAAAGTGTTAAAGCCAGAATTTGAAATGTACCAAGAAGAATTTAACAGTTTTGCTGAAATATTCAATAACAATATTGAGGCTCCGTTTGGAAAGATAAATATAAATTACAGCAACATAAATTCCTGTGAAATGAAAAAAGCAAAAAAAGTATTAAATTTATCGGAAGACTCTGTTGACGTTTTAATTTCTGAAGCAAAAACC
Source organism: uncultured Eubacteriaceae bacterium (assembly GCA_948441255.1). Taxonomy (GTDB): domain Bacteria; phylum Bacillota; class Clostridia; order Lachnospirales; family CAG-274; genus MGBC114079. The sequence continues at coordinate 10,475 of CAOJPS010000061.1, forward strand.
TTTGCGGATAAAATAGGCTGCCGAATTCCGCTTCTCGCTGATTATCTGTCAGATATCGACCTTTACGAGAAATATATAGAAAATTACACTGTAAAGGAAATTGACGAAAGCCTAGATAAACCATATGTTTTCAAGGCAAAATATAAATCGTTGGAAAAGGACTATAACCGCCATATAAAGAAAATGGAAAAATTCAAGGCAGAATATCTTTCCGACAACTCCGACCAGCTCCTTCCTGATAAAGAAAAAATAATAGACGCCCAAGACGACGCCAAAAAAATTCTAGAAAATGTAAAAACAATATATATAAACCTGGGAATATCCGGAAAAACAACAAAAACTTCTGATAAGACAGATATAAAACCGCTGATAAAATCAGACCTTGATCTCACAATTTATTTAAAAAATTTTATAAACAAAGCGTCCGACCCAGAAGCTGACTCAAACGGAAAAACATTAAAGAAAAAATATGCCGAATACCAATCAAAATATAATTCATTATATATAAAAACAATAGATACCTACTCAAAACTTTTCAATTTAAACCAAGATAATTATGATTTCTCTATAGCTTTTGAAATGATAACAAAAATGAGTAATCTAGAATTAAAAACTTGTGTAAATAACATAAATCAGCTTTTGGACGAATGGAAATATCTTGCGTTAAAAATGGATTTAAATTTATAAAATTGTTACATTTACAATAAAAAATTCTTAAAATTTATTACAAAATACTTAAACCTATTTACAAATAAAACAGCTTGTGCTATAATACATTAAGAGTAAGATTTACATATTATTCTTATTTATTTTTAGGAGGAATTTTAAAATGAAAAGATTTTTATCTATGGTAGGAGTATGTTTGTTATCTTTTGCTTTATTTGTTGGCTGCGGTATTGACACAAAAGCTAATGAAGACGCGAGCGCTAAACTTACATCCGCTATTACAGCTGTAAGCCAGAACGTATCTTCTTTAGATGCTGACTCAATCACTGAATTTCAGGCTCTTGCTCAGGAAGTTCAGGAATATGCGACAGGTGTTGTAACTGACGCTAAAAACATTGACTCACAGGAAAAAGTTGATGAAATTACAGCAAAATATGAAGAATATTACAATAGAGTTAAAGCAATTGCTGACGCAAACAACATCGCACTTGATGACGCTGCCAAATAATTTTTCTTTTTCTCTGAAAAAGGCATTCTCTCGCCAGAGGGAATGTCTTTTTTCATCAGAATATTAATTAACATAAAGGGGGATATTTTTAAAATGGGAAAATCAATTTTATCACTAATAATGTCTTTAATATTAATAATGTCGTTTTATATTCCGCTCAAAGCCGAGGAGAAATCCGAGGAAAAAATTCCAATAACAATAAAGCTGGATAACCAAACACTATACTTTGACAAAGAACCAATAATAGAAAACGGCAGAACTTTAGTTCCATTCAGAGGAATTTTAGAAGCTATGGGGGCAGCAGTTGAATGGAACGCCAAAACAAAAACAATAACTTGTAAAAAGAAAACAAAAACAATAATACTTACAATAGGCTCAAAAACAATGACGGTAGACAATAAAGCCGTCACACTTGATGTTCCGCCAAAAATAATAGACAAGCGAACGCTTATTCCTCTGAGGGCTGTTTCACAGGCACTCGATGCCGAGGTAGAATGGGATTTAGAAAAAAGATTAATAGAAATAACAACAAAAATCACCGATTTTCAAACAAACCACACCGAAACAACAAAAGCAAAAGCAAAAAATACAAACACCTCCAGTGAGCTTCATAATATAATCAATCAACTCACCCAAAACAGAGGAAACTTAGACAAAGATTCATCGTCAGAGCTTGTAACTCTTTTAAATCAAATATACGCATACGAAAGAACAATAAAAAATTCGGGAAATATAACAGATACCGAAGAAATACAAGAAATACAAAATCAATACAATGTTTACATTCAAAAATTAAAAAACCTTGCCGATAAAAACGGAATAATTCTTTCTTAAAACCCAAAACGGTCCTTGAAATAAATTTCAAGGACCGTTTTTTATAAAAGTTTATGTGTTTGGGCAGCGCCCCATATGCACTAAGTTAATATAAAAACCT
>CAOJPS010000062.1 GCA_948441255.1 uncultured Eubacteriaceae bacterium
ATGCTGTTTTCGGAGTCATCATCAAGTTTAGTGAGAATTGATGAATAGTTGGATTCATATTTTCTGATAATATTCTCACGCTGTGCAAGAGTGCTGTTTTCCCAGTTTAAACCTATTATGGAAGAAGCGGCTATTCTGTTTTGCCTGTCTTCGTATGCGTTTACGGCGTCTTCCCATAAGTCAATATAATTATTCCAGCCTTCTATTTGTTCTTCAATAGAATTGAGTATGGCTTCTTTTTGTTCCTCGATTGATTTTTTCGATTGCTCAAATTGGTCGTCAATAAGCCATTGATTGAGTTCTTGCTGAGCTTCTGACAATTCGTTCGCATTTGCCTCGTGTGTCCAGCCCGTATCCTCGTGATATACTAAAACAGTTTTCTGACTTGCTTTTTCTATCGCTTTCTGTTTTTCAGAAAGTTCTATGCCTCTTGTTGTTTCATCATTAATTTTCTCAAGAGCCTCAAGTTTGTCATTCCAGTATTCTTCTTCCTGCTCTTTAAGTTTGTTCAATTCGCCGACTTGGTCGTCTATGACTTTTTGTACAGCTTGATAAGCTTTGTCATACAAATCTTTTAGCTTATTGAGTTCGTCATTTTCATCTTCAAGGGCTTCAATTTGTTTATCGATAGCTTTGGTTTGATTTTCGGCCGCTTTGGTTATTTTGTTAATTTCATAATCAAGTTTAGCCGTTTCGGTATCTTTAAGCTGTTTATGATATTCTTTCACGGCTAAAACAGCGTCTTGCTGTTCTTCTTTTAAACTTCTGACCCGTTTTTCAAATTCGGCGGCATTTATTATGTCGTTTACATAATCTTTTTCGAGTTTCTTAATTTCGGAATCATAGTCATTAACTTTTTCGATTCCTAATTTTAATTGTTCGTTTAAAAGTTTCTCTTTTTCATCAAAGTCTTTATCACCCAAAAGATTTATTTTAAAATCAGCGTCGTTGGTCAGATTATCTTTCTTTTCCATTACTCTGTCGAATTCTTCATTTAAGATGTCAAAAATCTTTTGTGCGCCTTCAGAGTATGTATCCTGAGCTTTTTGTATGTCGTCATTATCTTCGGAAAAACTTTGTGAGCGGCGTAAATCAGCAAATTTATGAGCCGTATCCATATTTTTTGATATTATATCAATTTTTTGTTTAGCGGTATCGGTACGCAATGACAATTTATCAATTAATTTATCATTACCCGATATAATTTTCTCATATGCCTTGCTTTGCAAATCATATATTTTATCAGTGACGTCCATATAAGATTTTTGTTGTTCCCTGATATAGCCGTCGCTGTCGGTAAGACCGTGTTTTCGGGCTCGGTTGGCTTCATTGGAATACATACCCTGCAACTGATGGTATAATTCTATTTGTTCCTCAATTTTATCGTTTGACTTATCGTTTTCAAGTATTGATATCTGATGTTCAATAAGTGAAACGGAATCAGAGAAAAGCCGTTTTTCCAAATCATATAGCTCTTCTGCGTTTGAGCGATATTCATCAATGTACTTATCTTTTCCTTTAAAATATTTGTCTGTAAGAGCCGTAAGTTTGTCAAAATATCCTTTGTCGGTGATAAGTTCCATTTTGCGAAGATGGTCTAATTCTTTTTTCTCTTTATCATAGGCTTCTTTCCACGTATCCTCTGAAGAAGATGAGCCTGTCCCAGAACCTTTTGAATCTCCTCCTCCGCTGTTTTTTGAGCCGGCTGACGACCCTGAGCCTGCCCCTGAACTACCTGTATATTCAATAGGAGCGGTTGTTAATGTCATAAACTTATCGTGATTCTTCTTGAAAAGGTCATTCAAATATGAAGTGGAAGTTGTATTAAGACTATCACCTTTATAAAGTGAAGTTAAATCAGCATCTTTAGGCGGCATAAGGGGGCCTACAAAATTGCTTTTTCCCTCTTGGCGCAATAAAAGTTTATAAGTGTTGTCATTTTCTAAATCCAAGGCAGTGGCTATGGCCGCACCGGCTGTTCCAGCTTGTGACGCCAATTCCCGCAAGGCATTTATTTTTTGGGTGACGTCTAAGCTTGTATTGTTGAATATGGTTTGCTGTTCTATAAGTTTTAATAAAGAGAGTTTAGCTATCTCAGAGGTTCCGGCTTCATCTAATAAGCTGTTAATTCCGCTGTATATGGAATTTGTGGTTTCGTCTGTGGAATCGGTTAAAGCGTTATTAGTGAAATTTAACAATTCTTTTTCGTGACGAGCCGCTATAGTTTTAGCTGTCAGCATATCTGTAACAATAGCCGACGCATTCGCAACACCGTTTTGATTAAGATATTGAATAGTGGCGTCTTTGGTTTCATCGGTGAGATTTTTAAGAACATCTTCACCTGTGAGCCAGGCTGTGGCTAGATTGTTAAAGGCTGACTGGCACGCCTCAATATCATTGGGGGATTCTGATATTGTATTTACAAGATTTTGATATTCTTCCGCATATTTTCCGAAAGTTCCTATAAAGTCTTTGCTTATAAGACTGCTGAAATCAAAACTTTCTTTATTGAGTACGTTGGAGTAGATTTTGTCAAGCTTTGAAAATCCGTCTGAAAAGTCGCTCAATTCTTCTAAGGATTCGGAAAAGGATAGGAGAGAGATTGGCTCTTTAGCTGATTTTTTAGCTTCTTCCAAAGCGTTTTTAAAATTATCTAAAGTCCAGCCGTTTTTGGCGTTGATTTCATATAAAATATCAAGGTCGCTTTTGTTTAATTTGTCAATCCAATCATTAACTTCTTTGCTTTCCCGTTTAAACTTATCAAATGAGTCGCCTTTAACATCAAGTGCGCTGTTTATTTTGGATTTCTCAAAATCATCGTCTGAGAGAAAAGCGTCCGCCTTTCTTAAATTTAAAACGGCGTTTTGCGGATTGCCGGAATATAAGCCGTCAGCGATTTTTTTCTTTAATTCTTCCATAAAATCGTTTCCGGCTGTTTGAATGTTACTGCTTTCGACCCCAAATTTTATTCTTAATTGAAGAATCAGATTATCATCAAGATTCATTAAGTTTTGTATTTCGTCGATAATTCCGTTTACTTCATCAACATATTTTTTGTAGGAGCCTTTTTCTGGGGTAACAGAAATTAATTGGTCAAATAAATCCACAGCGGTTTTCCCATTTTTACCTTGCAGTTTTTTAACGATATTTTCTGAAATCCAAGAATACATTTTAGACGGGTCGCCGTCAAATTCCGACTGTGAGTAAAACTCGTAGTTAAGTGAATTGACTATTTGTTTTACAACGTCTTTGACCTCTCCGTCCATTTGTTGGAAAGCTATGTCGTTTTCCAACAAAGCGTTGGTAATTGGCTTAACCATTTCGGTTGATGTATTCAATTGATAAACCAACTGATTGTAATAAGCGTTTATTTCATTGATGTGGTTTTTGAATAAATCAACATTACGGCTGAAATCTAATTGATTCAATAAACTGAATTTAAGGTCGAACCAGTCGGCGTCTATGCCGGCGTTGTCAAAAAACTGCTGAAGGCTTGAATTGATGCCCAATCCGCTTTCAAGAAAGTTTTCCTCAAAGATTTTTGAAAGAACATCTTTATTATTGATATTGTTTCGTACTTTTTTGGCTATGTTAATCTGCTGCCGCAAACCGTCATCGTTAAATACCCCGAATATACCATTATTTGAGTTATAATTGATTTTCTCATTAAAACCTTCATAAGCGTCTTTGGCGTTTGTTATGATATAATCTCTTGACGCTTGTTTTTGGCGTTCCAGCGCTTGTGTGAGAGCGTCGACATTGCCTTTAACCGTTAATATGGCGTTGCCTTCCTCGGTGTAGCCCTCAACCATTTCGGGGAACATATCCGCGATTTGGTTTACTATATTGTTATATTTGGAGTATTCTTCTGAGGTAAGGCTGACGTTGCGCCCAAGACTGTCCACGCCTTTTGACAATGTTTCATAATCGTCTTTTAAAGTATCTATGTTTTTTGAGTTATCGGAAATGGATTTTAGGCTTTCTTTGAATTTTTCCGATAATTCCGCGGCTTTTTCAACCGCATTGTTATGATAATGGATAACAGAATCCATTTTTGAGATTACAGCGTCAATGACAAGCATCATACCCATACTTACAACCGTGCTTAAAGCCATATTTAAAGCCATTGTGGCGGTGTTTAGGGTTAGGGTTTTTATTTTTGCGGCAACCAGAGAAGCGCCATAACTGCCCATACTGCCCTGAGCGCCTTTGAGGTTTTTCATATAACTGGCAAGGTGAGAATTGCCGGCGCCTATTGAATCAACAAATTTGTTTGCGTCTAATGTGCCGTCTTTTATCCCCTTGTTATAGTAATTAAGCGCCTCGGTTACCCCTTTGAAGCCGTGCGCCTGCTCTGATATTTTAGAGTAATTGTGTTCTTGAATGAGGCTGTTTACTTCTTTTTGTTCTAATTTCTTTAATTTCCCTTGTGACTGTAATTCCTTTATTCTGCCGGACAGTTTTTCAACGTCCTGTAGTCCCGCCTCTTTTAACTTGGCGTCAATTTTAATTGGGTCTTTGAATTTTTGGAGTTCTTTTTTTAAGTTGTCAAAAGAATATTTTTCTATTTCAGGTATAATCTTAAAAGATTCAGTTTTTTCGCCTTTAGTAACACTAGCAATATCAAGCAATGTTTTTCCTATCAGTTTATTGCTTTTATACCAATATTTGTGGTATAATCTAATCACCACGATGATTGAGAAAGGTGATTAAAATGAAATATTGTTTGTATTGTGGAAGCATTTATTCTGAATCATTTAGAGATTATGAAGATGAAACTTGTATGGATGAAGGTTTTACTCTTACAGAAGACCCTGATATGACAGAAGAAAAATTTAATCAGCTGTCAGAAGAAGAAAAAGACGCCTATGAGTTACATATACTTGATTTGTGCAGACAGTCTGGCTTTTTTCACGAGAAAAAGTGTATACGTGAAAAAGACCCAATAGGCTGGTACCTTACTTTTCGTTTTGATAAATATGAACAACTTACTGGTAGAAAAGCTAAAACAAAAGAAAATGAACTTTACTACGATATGAAAGCGCAGGAATCAGTGGACAGGTGTATGGCGCTTTATTCTCCTACTATTAAAGATACACCCAAGAATATTCCTAAATGCCCAACTTGTCAGTCTACCAACATACGAAAGATATCTACCGCGTCCAAGGTTGTAAATACCGCATTATTTGGATTGTTTGGCTCTAAAAGGCACAAAACATTTCATTGCGATAACTGCGGATATGAGTGGTAGGGCAGGGAAAAATAACCCTGTTAAAATTTAAAGTCATTGTGGCGGCGTTTGGGGTTATGGTTTAGCACTATAACTGCCTATACTGCCCTGAGCGCCTTTGAGGTTTTAGAGTAATTGTGTTCTTGAATGAGGCTGTTTACTTCTTTTTGTTCTAATTTCTTTAATTTCCCTTGTGACTGTAATTCCTTTATTCTGCCGGACAGTTTTTCAACGTCCTGTAGTCCCGCCTCTTTTAACTTGGCGTCAATTTTAATTGGGTCTTTGAATTTTTGGAGTTCTTTTTTTAAGTTGTCAAAAGAATATTTTTCTATTTCAGGTATAATCTTAAAAGATTCAGTTTTTTCGCCTTTAGTAACACTAGCAATATCAAGCAATGTTTTTCCTATCAGTTTATTGCTTTTATACCAATATTTGTGGTATAATCTAATCACCACGATGATTGAGAAAGGTGATTAAAATGAAATATTGTTTGTATTGTGGAAGCATTTATTCTGAATCATTTAGAGATTATGAAGATGAAACTTGTATGGATGAAGGTTTTACTCTTACAGAAGACCCTGATATGACAGAAGAAAAATTTAATCAGCTGTCAGAAGAAGAAAAAGACGCCTATGAGTTACATATACTTGATTTGTGCAGACAGTCTGGCTTTTTTCACGAGAAAAAGTGTATACGTGAAAAAGACCCAATAGGCTGGTACCTTACTTTTCGTTTTGATAAATATGAACAACTTACTGGTAGAAAAGCTAAAACAAAAGAAAATGAACTTTACTACGATATGAAAGCGCAGGAATCAGTGGACAGGTGTATGGCGCTTTATTCTCCTACTATTAAAGATACACCCAAGAATATTCCTAAATGCCCAACTTGTCAGTCTACCAACATACGAAAGATATCTACCGCGTCCAAGGTTGTAAATACCGCATTATTTGGATTGTTTGGCTCTAAAAGGCACAAAACATTTCATTGCGATAACTGCGGATATGAGTGGTAGGGCAGGGAAAAATAACCCTGTTAAAATTTAAAGTCATTGTGGCGGCGTTTGGGGTTATGGTTTAGCACTATAACTGCCCATACTGCCCTGAGCGCCTTTGAGGTTTTTCATATGCTTTGTACGATGTTTCCATAGGCAATAAATTTGACTATGTTATAAAATTATGCTGAATGTATTTGTTATATTTCAATAATATGGCAAACACAACACGAAACGGTTCAGCGTCCGCTGAATTTTAAGAGCGTGTTTCTCTTTCTCCCCTGAGCACACATTGATGATTAGACTTCTTTCTAAACTTCGTACCGATACCAATGTTTTGAAAGAAGTTTATTATAAAAATAACCATCCGACCCTTATGCTCGATGAACGTAGTCCTTGCGAAAAATCGTTTAGGACTGTCTGCCGCGGATTGATTCCTTATTCCGAAGCTGTTACCGTACCTTATGCTTTCACATTTGCCGCTATAGCCTTTCGTTCTATAGTTTGGTGTTCGAAATAATTTATCGGAATTTTCCCGACCTATGTTTTTTCATAGGTACCGAAAGGAATGTATCTATAATATACAAACCTTGCCGTTATGCCTTAAATTTTAAATTTAAAACTCACGGCCGCGATTAAGCGCCGGTCGTTCTCTGCCGTTTAACTACTAAAATCCTTGTTCCGAATTTTATAGTGAAAGAATTTAATCGGTATTTCCTTTACTCAAAAGTCTGCGAAGTGTTTCACAATTCGCTTACCGACTTTTGCCGCAAGCGGACGTAAAATATTTTTTTACCGTTATTCAAGTTCTTTTACTATATATAAGGAACTCGTACACATTGCTGTTAAATTTTACGGTGGCAAGGAAAGGAGAATTGCCAATATGTTTAATTTAATGTTATCAAACCACCGCTTGTACCTTTTATAGCGGCGTATGCCGCTCCAACAACTACGGGAATAATTCCGAAGTTCTCTATTAAATTATCTATAACTTCTAAAAAACTGGTTAAAACAGATATACCATCTTTTAGTTCATCACGGTTAAATATATTCTGAGATATGCCAACTCCGGTTTCTCTGAGTTTATTTAATTTATACTCTATAGAGTCCACAGCAACGGACATTTCCGCGTTGGCATTTCCAGCACTGTTAGACATTTCGTTTATAGCCATTTCAGCGGCGGAGAAGTTTTTGATTACGGAAGCGCCTATATTGGCTCTTAATTTTCCAAACATTAATTCAAGTGTGTTTGCCTGGGTTTTGTCACTTAAAGAATCCCACACCTCGCTTATTTCTTTTAATATTTGAAATGTACTTTTATATGTGTTAGCGTCTTCCATAATGGAAACGCCTGTTAAGTCATATAAATCTCTCTGTATGTTTTTTAATGACTCGTCCGTTTCCTGAGTTTCCTCGTTAAGTCCTCGCAGTCTTAAAGCTGCTGTCTTAAAACCATTTCCGACACTTCTGTCCTGAACAATTTCAAACGCTGCTGTTTCAAGAGCGATGGTTTCCTCAAGAGTGTTGTTGCCATCTTTCATTGCCGAAACAGAATCTTGAAGCATTGATATGATGTCGGAATTGCTAAGTGCGAATTTGTTTCCAATTATATTGATTTTTGACATAATTCCGTCAAGAACTTTATCGGCGTCTATGTCATACGCTTTCATAACGCTGACCAGTCCGTTTGTGGCTTCGTCAGAGGTCATACCTGGAGAAATTAGTTTAAACTGCGATGAGAGTTTCGACATTTGAGTCGCTGTTTCCGCTGAGGAATAACCAAGACGGCCCCAGGCGGAGGCTTGAGAGAGAATTTCTTGAGTGGTAACGCCCATTTGTTTGGCGACATCATTGGCGGAATAGTAAAACTTTTCTAGCTGAGGATTTGTCATAGTTGTGGTTTTCTTTAGGTCAATTAAAGCTGTATCAAGATTATGTACCGCTGATATTCCGCTTTTTATTAAATTTGACATTCTTATAATCATTGAAGTTGTGCTGAACATCATTGAGAATGTCGAAGCTATGTTTTTAAAACTCTCTTTAAAAGATTTTCCCATAAGTCCTGCTGACAAGGCTTGAGATTTAATATCCTCAAATTGTTGTTTTATATTATTAAATTTTACTTTGTCGGCACTGTTAAGTTCAGAACGCATCTGACTTAGTTTATCGCCAAACATTTTAGCGGCTTTGGAATTTTTTTGCAGCCAATCCCCGATATTTTTTGATAAAGCTGTGTTTTTAATAATATTGACTTCGGAACCAGATAAAATAAGTTCTTCGACTTTATTTTTGCTTGAGTCAACTTCTTTTTGAAATTGTTTTTGTGCCTGAATAAGTTTTTCGGGTTTTTTGGCTGATGAGAATTTTTCGGCAGCGTACGTGAGTTTTTTATAACTGTTATTTAATGAATGTATTTGTGCCGCGGCTTCGCTATTGTCTTTACTGAATTTTTGTAAGTTGGAAGTAATAGCCTTAAATTGTGCCGAATAATACCCGGTATCAAATTTGTACTTTATATTCGACAGCTCTTTATTAACATTCTCAGTGATATTTTTTGTCTGTTGTTTAATATTATCACCGTTAAGATTAACGTTAAGGCTGAGATTACTATTATTTAACGCTTTTTTTATATCGGATAAGGCGGATTTTCCTAATGTAAGATGGTCTATTTTTACACTTAAATCTTTAATGTTTTTGAGGGCGTTGGTTATATTTGCTTTTGTTTTGGCTTCATTTAAAATTGCTTGTAATTCTACAGAAAAATTATTGCTCATATTGTCCTCCTTTTTTGATATTCCTTATAATTATGATTTCATAGGTTTTGACGATATTTCACATTATCGTGTCAAAGTTTCTTATAGTCAATCAACTTAAAAAATGAAAAAGTTCGGCGGTCAAAAATCCTTTTCGCTGTGTTATTGTCGGTTGGCATAGGCTTCGGCTATGCTCTTCCTCTGCTGCCTTGCGAAAATAATTTTTTTCTCGTCTCCTTTTTTCCATTTTCAAGTTGATTGACTATACCATATGCTCTGACTATGTGTACACCGCAAAGAAAAACTCGGACGGAGAAGCTGTTTTTTGCGCAGCGAAATTTTCCTTGTTCTGAAAAATATCGTCATGCGGTATTGCCTTAAAATGATTCTTAAACGTATCAATAATTAAGGCAATACTGCATAATTATGATTTTATAGATTTTGACGATATTTCCCATTACCGCATCAAAGTCTCTTGTCATAGGCTACGACTATGATTGCGAGCCTTTTCCTTGTACTGAAAAATATCATCTAAAATCTATTTTATCGAATTATGCGGTATTGCCTTAGATTTGTTTTGAAAACTATATAATTTAAAGAACAGAGGTGTTTTTATTTATGAAATTTACTAAAATGCAAGGCTGTGGAAATGATTATGTATATGTAAACTGTTTTGAGGAAAATGTTGAAAATCCATCAAAGCTTGCCCGTGCTGTAAGCGACCGTCATTTTGGAATAGGTTCGGATGGACTTATTCTTATTATGCCAAGCGATATTGCCGATTGCAGAATGAGAATGTTTAACTGGGACGGCTCGGAGTCAGAAATGTGCGGAAACGGAGTGAGATGCGTCGGCAAGTTTGTTCACGACAGAGGGATTGTCAATAAAGATACGGTTACTGTTGAAACTCTTGCTGGAATCAAAATTCTTAAATTGACTTTGAATGATAAAAATGAAACGGTTTCTCTTACTGTTGATATGGGAGAGCCTATATTGAAAGCAGAGGAAATTCCTGTTGTTTCAGAAGATTATCCTGTGAAAAATCTTGTTTTAGCCGCTTATGGAATGGAGTTTTGTTTTACTTGCGTTTCAATGGGCAATCCTCACGCTGTGACATTTATTGATGATGTTGATAATTTTGATATAGATAAGTTTGGGCCTATTTTTGAAACAGATGAGCATTTTCCGAAAAGAGCTAATATTGAGTTTGTTGAAGTAATAGACAGAAATCATCTTAAAATGCGTGTTTGGGAAAGAGGCACGGGAGAAACGCTTGCCTGCGGTACAGGAACCTGCGCTACCGTGGCGGCGGCGGTTTTGAATGGAAAAACAGACAGAAACAATGTTGACGTAAAATTGCTTGGAGGTAATTTGTGTATTACTTGGTCTGAAGAAGACGGCCATATTTATATGACAGGTCCGGCGGAGTTTTCTTTTGATGGAGTATGGGACAAACCATTATAAAAATTGGCTGATTTTTATTATTATTGGCGGTACTTTATGGATAAAAAAATTACTATTGAACTTTATAATTTTACTTTGTTACATAAAGGCTTTTCTTCTGCTGTTAAATTTATTGTGATTGCGTCTTCTTATGTTTTTTTTGTGCTGTTTGCTGTTATGACAGGGTTTCTTGTCTTTTTTGAAGACGAGAGATTATTTAAATTTGTTGGGGTTGTTTCTGCTGTTATTTTGTTTAATATGCTCCTAAGAAAAATTATAGGAAGAAAAAGACCGTTTGAGTCCCTTGGCATTAAAAGTATTGTTGAGCATAAAAGTTCGGGTTCTTTTCCTAGTAATCACTCGGCTTCATCTATGGTTATTGCTGTCGCTTTTTTATACTTGAATTGTATTTGGGGAAGCATACTTTTATTTATGGCGTTTATTACGGGAATATCAAGGGTTTTTGCTGGTTTGCACTATATCTCTGATGTGCTTTTTGGCTTTTTTGTTGGGGGAGGATTGGGCGTTTTTCTTTTGTTTTTAGTTTAGGGAAATACCGAACAAAGGATATTAAAAATAATTCATAATAATGTTAAATTTTCTATGATTTATGACGATTTATATAATAGTAGGGTACCGTTTATTGAAGTTTTTTGTATAGGGAGATTGATGCTATGATTATAAATTCGTACGACGTTGTTATGGGTTCTTCACGAAAAAATAATTCGGTGTATTCTAAAACTACAGAGGAAAAACGTTCTCAAAAGGGGTCTAAACTAAGCACTACAAACTATTCGAAAGATGTTTTGTCCATTTCCGAGGAGGCTCGGGAGTTTCTCGCTAAAAACAGAAGTAAATCTGGCTTTGTTGACAGAGAGCGAGAGAATGATAATTATCAAGTTATTTCTAAAGAACAAGAAGAAGAGGGAGATTTTGAAACAAAACCTGAAACAACGGCAGTTTCACTTAAAACAGCTCAAATGTCATCAAACTCTTCTGTTTCTGAATTTGGAAATGAGAAAACAATTAAACTTAGAACTCTTTTGCAGCTCTTGAAAGCTATTATGGGCAGTAAGGACAAAAACAATTTAAAATTTTTTGATGATGTTTTTTCAAAACATATGTCGGAACTTTCAGAAAAGGTTAAAGGTCTGAAACTTGATAAATCGGCGGAGGAACTTAAAAATTCTTTTAACGCTCAAAACACTGTACGAGCTGCTAATGTTTGGCAGGTTGAAAAAAGAGAGTCTTATTTTATTAAAGAGGAAGAAGTTACGGCATTTTCATCTACAGGATTTGTTAAAACCGCTGATGGAAGAAGCATTTCTTTTAATGTTGATATTGAAATGTCGAGAAGTTTTGAACAGTATGTTGAAAAAAGAACTTCGGAGGAAATTGTTTTGACGGACCCTCTTGTTATTAATCTTGATTCCGCGCCAGCAAATATAAGTGACCAAACTTTCTTTTTTGATATTGACGCTGACGGTGAAGAAGATGAGATATCAATGCTTGGAAAAGGCAGCGGTTTTTTGGCGTTTGACAAAAACGGCGATGGGATTATTAATGACGGCAGTGAGCTTTTTGGCGCTTTGACTGGTGACGGCTTTTCAGAACTTGCTTTATATGATGAGGACGGAAATGGTTGGATTGATGAGGCTGACAGCATATTCAGCAAGTTGAGAGTATGGACAAAAGACGAGAATGGAAAAGATATTTTGCTTTCTTTAAAAGAAGCTGATTTGGGCGCTATATATCTTAATAGAGTTTCTACGGAGTTTAGTGTTAATAATACGGAAACAAATGAACAGAACGCTCAAGTTAGAAGTACAGGTGTGTACCTGAAAGAAAGCGGAGGAGCGGGAAGTATTCAGCAGATAGATTTTGCTGTTAAAAAATAAAATGTATACGGAAAAGCTGATTGATTCTTATAATTGGCTTTTCCGTATATTTATGTATACAGAGTAAAATAAAGGCAATTTATATTTTTAAAAAAAAGTTATTGACATTTCTTTTTTTTTTTGCTATAATAATTAAGTCGTTGGAAATGAGCGACAAAAGAATCGAACATTGAAAACTAAATAACCAAAGAATAAGATATACTCA
>CAOJPS010000063.1 GCA_948441255.1 uncultured Eubacteriaceae bacterium
GCTGAAATTATATATGGAAAAACAGCGGAAATTTATCAGGATTTTAGAGAATGTGATTTTGGAGAGTTTGAAAATAAAAATTATGAGGAACTGAAAAATAACAAATATTACAAAGATTGGCTTGAAAGCGGAGGTGAATTGCCTTTTCCGGGCGGTGAAAGTCGTTTTGTATTTTGTGAGAGATGCTGCGGATGTTTTGAGAAAATTATTAAAAGCAATACTGTGGAAAGTATCGCTTTTATTGTGCATGGAGGTACGATTATGGCGATTCTTGAAAGATATTCCCTTGAAAAAAAATCTTTTTATGATTGGAAGATTAATAACGGGGATTTTCTTATATTTGATGTTATAAAAGAAAAAAGAATTTTTTCTTTGCAGCGTGTCGAAAAAGTTGACAGCGCTGTTTTCAAAACAGGTTTTTGATGAATTTAGTAGTTTGATTTATCAGAATTAATGACAATATATAAAAAATTTTTAGCGTATTTTACAGAATAGTCTTTTATTTTTTTTTAATTTGTTGTACAATATAAGTTAAGTGTAATTATAAGATAACAATATTTAACTTATGGCAAATTTATAATATGTTTACTTGTATTGAATATATGTAAAAAATAATAGATGAGTTTCAATAAATTTTATATAATAGGAAATTTTTTTATTGTTTTGTCCTAAAAGTTTTGTGAATTTCTATATTAGTAAAGGAGTGGAATTATGATTTCCAACCAGATTTTGCAGAATACTATTGATGGTTTGAAGAATATTACACGAAGAGAATTTAGTGTTGCTGAAAGAGAAGGGAAAATTGTCGCAACAACGGAGGAAGATTTGCTGAACTCCACTATTGACAGAATTGAAATGTTTGTGTCGAGTCCCGCTGAAACCCAGCTTGTTCAGGGTTATCATTATTTTAAGGTGTTTGACAGCGGTAATACAGAATATATTGTCCTTACAAAAGGCGAAGATGACGAAACATACCGAATTGGTAAGATTACCGCGTTTCAAATTCAAAATCTTTTAGTTGCATATAAGGAAAGATATGACAGGGATAATTTTATTAAAAATCTGCTTCTTGATAATTTGCTTCTTGTTGATATTTACAGCAGAGCTAAAAAGCTTCATATTGAAAACAATGTAAGAAGAATTGTTTATCTTATTGAAACTGAAATAGATAAGGATTTGAATGTAGTTGAAATTGTTAGGAGCATTTTCCCTGCTAAAGGAAAAGATTTTGTTACAGCCGTTGATGAGAAAAGTATTATTTTGGTTAAAGAACTTAAAGATAAAGATGAAATTGATGAAAAAGATGAAATTCAAAATATTGCTAACACCATTTATGATACTCTTGCCGCGGAAGCTATGAGTAACGTTTATATAGCTATTGGTACGGTTGTTTTTGACCTTAAAAATGTTTCTTCATCTTATAAAGAAGCTAAAATGGCTTTGGAAGTGGGAAAGATTTTTGAGGAAAATAAAAGTATTGTTAATTATGAGCAGCTTGGTATTGGAAGGCTTATTTATCAGCTTCCAAATCCTCTTTGCAGAATGTTTATTAATGAAGTGCTTCACGGACTTTCTATGGACCAGTTTGACGAGGAAACGCTTGTTACAGTAAATAAGTTTTTTGAAAATAACCTTAATGTTTCTGAAACATCAAGACAGCTGTATATTCATAGAAATACTCTCGTTTATAGACTTGACAAGCTTCAGAAAATGACAGGGCTTGATTTGCGTAATTTTGATGACGCTATTATTTTTAAAATTATGCTTATGGTAAGTAAATATATGAATTATAAAGGCGATTTTATGTATTGATTTTATATTTTTGGAAAGGAAGTTTACATTGATAAGTTTGCAGAATGTGACTAAAATTTATGACAATGGGTCTCAGGCTTTGAAAAATGTATCTTTAGATATTGAAAAGGGAGAATTTGTTTTTGTTGTTGGCTCAAGCGGTTCGGGAAAGTCTACTCTTATTAAACTTCTTCTTAAAGAAGTTGAGCCGACTTCGGGAAATATTCTTATTAATGATGAAAATATCGCTCAAATATCAAGAAAGGAAATTCCTTATCTTAGAAGAAAAATAGGTGTTGTTTTTCAAGATTTTAGGCTTTTGCCAAGTAAAACCGTTTATGAGAATATCGCTTTCGCGATGCAGGTGGTGGAAGCTACACCTAGAGAGATTAGAAGAACTGTTCCAGCTGTTATATCAATGGTTGGGTTAAGTAAAAAAGCGAAAGCGTATCCTAATCAATTGTCAGGAGGCGAGCAGCAGAGAGTGGCATTGGCTAGAGCGATTATAAATAAGCCTCCTGTTTTATTGGCGGACGAGCCTACGGGAAATCTTGACCCAGAAACAGCTTGGGAAATTATGAGCCTTTTAAAAGATATTAATATGAGAGGCACTACTGTTGTTGTGGCGACTCACGCAAAGGAAATTGTCGACGCTATGCAGAAAAGAGTTATCGCTCTTAAAAAGGGTGTTATCCTAAGAGATGTTAGAGAAGGCGGGTATAATGATGAAATTTAGAACTTTAAAATATCATATCAGGCAAGGTATTTCGGGACTTTTTAAAAACAGGCTTATGAGCCTTGCCGCTGTTATTACCGTTATGGCCTGTGTATTTATTCTTATTATTTCTCTTTGTGTTGTTGAAAATATAGGATATATTCTTGACCAGCTTGAAACAAAAATCGGCATTTCTGTTTTTATCGGAGATAATATAAGCGATAAAGATGTTTCTTTTATTGAGCAAAAACTTAAAGAAGTTTCTCACGTTTCTGATGTTAAATACATATCGAAAGATGACGCGCTGGAATGGGGAAGGAAAAATTTTAATGGAAAAGAGTTTTTAGCCGGACTTGAAGAAGATAATCCTCTGCCAAGGTCTTTTGATTTATTTATTGATAGTTCCGAAAATCAGAGGGTTGTTATTGATGCTATTGAAAAAATTCAGAGGGATTTTGAGGAGGATTCTGTTTCAAAGAAGGTTGAAGAAAATTTTAAAAATTCTATTATCCAGCAAAAAAAAGATGAAAATAGTGAGAATGCTGATTTGAATATTGAACAGATTGATGATTCTTCAAAAGACGCTGATGGAGTTACACTTGAAGAACATAAAAAAGCGGCAATAAGCGCTATTGGCGGAGAAGGTTATGAATATGCGGGTATATATAAAATAAGCGCTCCTCAATCCGCTGCCGATTCTCTTGCGGCTATTAAAAATACAGTAAGAATTATAAGTATTATACTTATAATTGTTATGGGGATTATTTCTACAAGTATTATTATTAATACAATAAAACTTACGGTTCTTATAAGAAAAAATGAAATAAATATTATGAAATATGTGGGCGCTACAGATTGGTTCATAAGAGGACCTTTTATTGTTGAGGGACTTTTTATTGGTATTATCGGTGCTATTATCCCTTGTATTATAAGCTGGTTTTCTTATGATGAAATCATTAATATTATAAATCAGGACGTTTCTATTGTGAAAAGATTGTTTGAATTTAGTCCAGGCTCGGAACTTTTCGCTTTTATTATTCCGATTTCTTTGATTTTTGGCGGAGGTCTGGGTGCTTTGGGCAGTATTACTTCTGTCAGAAAACATCTGAAAGTCTGATTTTTTGAAAGGAATGTAAAAATTGAGGAAATATATTTCTAAAAAATTGTTTTTTGCTGTTTTTATGATTTTATGTGTTTCTTTTAATATGTCTGTTTCAGCTGAAAAAAGTATTTCAGAACTTAATAAGGAGCGCAATAGTTTAAAAAATCAAAGTGAGAAAACTCAAAATTCACTTGATAGTACAAAAAAAGAAAAAAGTGATGTTCTTAAAGAGGTTGAGCGTCTTGACAATGAACTTATTTCTGTTCAGAAGGAAATTAACGCTCTTAACGCTAAGCTTGAGGAAACAAAGGAAAATCTTGCTCAAAGCGAACAGGATTTGGAAAAAGCTTCAAAGGATAAAGAAAATCAGATTGATACGTTTAAAAAACGTGTTAGAGTTATGTATGAAAGCGGAAATCAAGGATATTTGGAAATTATTCTTGAGTCAAAGGATTTTTCTGATTTTCTAAAAAGAATTGAGTATACTGATAGAATTATTGAATTTGACCAGAATGTCATAGAAAAATATGAAGCTACTGAAAAGAGAATTAAAGATAATATTGAAAATATAAAAGTTAAAAAAGAAGAAATTGAACAGCTTTCTAAAGAAGAAGAAGCTAAAAAGGCTGTTCTCGATAAACGTATTGAGGAAAAAGAAATTTTATTTAAAAAACTTTCCGAGGACGAAAAGAAATATCTTCAGCAGCTTCAAGATTTAAAAGACGCTGACGAGGAAATAAGAATACTTATACAAAAAGAACAGGCAAGGCTTGCTCAAAAGAGAAAAGAAGCGGCTGAAAAGGCGGCAAGGGAAGAAGCGAAAAGAAAAGAAGCGGCTAAGGCTAAAGCTAACGCTAATACGTCAAATAATAATTCTTCATCAAAACCTGCCGAAACGCAAAATCCTTCGAATAATAAAACTAATTCTAATAAAACTGAGGAAATTCAGGTTACGAACAGCGGGAAAATGTTGTATCCTGTTCCGGCATACAGCGGCGCTCAACCTAATGAGGGATATGGTTACAGAACTAATCCTATTACAGGAGAAAATGAACTTCATAAAGGTGTTGACCTTAAAGCTACTATGAATACGGACGTTGTTGCCGCGGCAAGCGGAACCGTTATTGTTGCTGGACAAAGGAGCGGATATGGCAATACTGTTATAATTGACCACGGCGATGGTACAAGTACTCTTTATGCTCACAATACTACACTTTCTGTAAATGTTGGAGATGAGGTTAAAAGAGGGCAGGTTATAGCTAAAGCTGGTACTACAGGATATTCTACAGGTGTTCACGTACATTTTGAGGTAAGGGTGAATGGAATGGCTGTGGACCCTATGCCATATTTGAGATGATAGATGTATGGTAAGGCTAATATATTTGCGGAGAATAATATTTTTTTCCGCGAATATATCCCTTTTTCATTATATTTTATAAATTTAACTGGGAGGTTTATTCTATGAAGAATAAGCTTGTAATAAATATTATAATTGCTTATTTTGTGGTTCTTTGTGTTGTACTTATTATACAGATTAATGATAATGACAGTGAAGTGGCTACACAAGTTCAAACTGTTGAGGTTGACGCTCCAAATTTTGATAAAATGACGGATTCTGTTTTTATTAAGATTGGCAGTTCTTCTGTTCTTATGAATGACAGGCTGTTTTCGATTGATGAAAAAAATGAAACGCTTGTTCCTAAAATAATAGATGGTATGTGTTTTGTTCCAGCAAAATTGTTTTCTTCTGCTTTTAAAGGGAATATTTCTTGGGATAACGATTTGAGAGAACTTGTTATAAGATATAATAACAAAGCTGTTATTTTAAGAGAGAATGAAAATAAAATGAGGATTGTAGACAACATTAATGAAGAAGAAATGAAAATCGAACAAAGTGTTCGTATTTTTGATGGAAGTTCTTATGTTCCTTTAAAGGCGGTTGCGGAGGCTTTTGATAAAAATGTCTTTTTTGACAGAGATGTTATTATTGTCAGCAATCAGGAAAGTGTTTTTGACAAAGATGATGAAAGAGAACTTATTGATGATATTATTGAAAAATTTAAACTAAGAAATGTTTTTGTTTTTGAAAAAAATAATTTATTTGTTTATGGAAATAATAAGACTTATTCCATTGAAGAAAATAACAGAGAGCTTGTTCCTTTAGATGATAATGGCCAGTTGTATATCCCTATTAAAATGGTTTCTTCTGTTTTTGGCGGAGAAAACTCTTGGAACGGCGAACTTAAAGAAATTACTTTGAAATATAATAATTGTGAGGCTGTTTTTAATAATAAAAACGATAAAGTTTTGGTTACAAAAAATGGCGAGGAAACGGAATTTCAAATGCCGGAGGCGTTTAAGATTATTAATGAGTATTCCTATTTGTCTGTTGCCGCTTTTTCTGATATTTTTGATAAAAATATATTTATTGATGGAGATTTTGTTATTATGAGTGGGTTGGATAATGTTTTTAATAAAGAAATTGACAGAGATATTATTAATAAGCTTGAATCAGCTATTTTTTAAACTATAGTTAAAAAATTACAGTATTATTGGGAGTGAAATTTATGTCGGAAGAATCAAGAAAGGTTATTTACAGCGCTATGCAACCATCAGGTCACCCGTCTTTAGGTAATTATCTTGGCGCTCTTAAAAATTGGAAAGATTTAAAAAATGATTTTGATTGTATATTTAGTATTGCTAATATGCACGCCATTACTGTTAGACAGGATTCGGCAAATTTGAGAAAAAAAACAAGGGATTTGATTACTCTTTTTATAGCTATTGGGCTTGACCCAGAAAAAAATATTATTTATTATCAATCTGATGTTTCTGCCCACGCTGAACTCTCTTGGATTTTAAATTGTTTTACTTATATGGGTGAACTTAACAGAATGACGCAATTTAAGGAAAAATCTTTAAAGCATAATGAAAATATTAATTCTGGACTTTTTACTTATCCTGTACTTATGGCGGCGGATATCCTTCTTTATCAGACTGATGTTGTTCCTGTTGGAGAAGACCAGCGCCAGCACCTTGAAATTTGCAGGGATATTGCTGAAAGATTTAATAATATTTATGGAGAGGTATTTAAAATTCCTGAGGGGTATATCCCCAAAGTTGGAGCCAAAATTATGGGACTTCAAAATCCAACAAAGAAGATGTCTAAATCTGAAAGCGATAATGATAATAATGTTATATATCTTTTAGACGATTTGAATTTAATTAGAAATAAGATTAAAAGAAGTGTTACTGATTCTGAAAATGAAATAAGATTTAGTGAGGATAAACCAGGAATCAGTAATCTTTTAAATATTTATGGAGCGGTTACAGGAAAAACTCCTCAAGACGCTGAAAGAGAATTTAGCGGCTATGGATATGGCAAATTTAAAGAGGCTGTAGCAGAGGCAGTTATTAATGAAATCAAACCTATTCAAGAAAAATATAAAGAACTTTCTGCGGACAAATCTTATATTGATTCGGTAATTAAAAATGGTGCGGAGAAAGCTTCATATATTGCTAATAAAACTTTAAAAAAGGTTAAAAAGAAAGTTGGGTTTCCTATATTTTAGAAGGGTGGTTTTAGTTTATGGATTTCATTCAGAAAGATAAAAAATTTGATTTGATTAGTTTTGGTGAAGTTATGTTAAGGCTTTCTCCTCCTGATAAGGAAAAAATTTCTCAGGGGCAAGTGTTTGAGAAAAACGCCGGCGGTTCTGAACTTAATGTTGCTTCGGGAGCGGCGTTTCTTGGTGTTCGTTCCGCTATTATCACAAAACTTCCCGATAATAAAATCGGCCGTTTTATTAAATATAAAATAAGATACGGTAATGTAAGCGACGATTATGTTGTGTATGATGATTCGGATGAAAAAAGACTTGGAATTTATTATTTTGAAAGCGGAGCCTATCCAAGAAAATCTTCAGTTGTATATGATAGAGCGCGCTCTTCTATGACAACGCTGAAGTTATCGGAAATTGACCCTAAAATTTATGATAAAACAAGAATTTTTCACGTCAGCGGCATTACTCTTGCTCTTAATACTGATTTGAGAGCAACTGTTATTGAACTTGTCAAAAATTTTAAAGCCCACGGAGCGGCTATTTCTTTTGATGTTAATTATAGGGCAAGCTTGTGGAGTGAGGAAGAAGCTAGAGAAACTATTAAAAGTATTTTGCCTTATATTGACATTTTATTTGTTTCAGAAGAAACTTCAAGAAGAATGATGCAAAAAGAGGGCACTCTTGAGGAAATTATGAAAAGTTATACAGAAGAATATGACTGTAAAATTGTTTTGACAACAAAGCGAGGAGTTGTTAGCCCAACGCGTCATAATTTTGGTTCTGTTATTTACTTTAATGGAAAATTTTATGAAGAACCTCCTTATGAGAATATTGAGGTTGTTGATAGAATCGGAAGTGGAGACGCATATGTCGCGGGAGCTTTGTTTGGTATTTTGAAATATGGAGATGTTCAGAAAGCGCTTGAATTTGGAAACGCTATGAGCGCTGTTAAAAATACTATTTATGGAGATATGCCGGCAAGCAGCCTTGAGGAAATTGAGAGTATTATATCTTCTCACAAAAGCGATGGAAATGAAAGTGAAATGAATAGATAGAATGTTTGAAAGGTCGGCTTAGCGCCGGTCTTTTATTTTAATAAATATAGTGAAAGAACTTAAAAAGAAGTAAAAAAATTTATTTTACTCAAAAGTCTGCGAAGTGCTTCACAATTCGCTTACCGACTTTTGCTGCGGGAGAACGTAAAATATTTTTTACCGTTATTCAAATTCTTTCACTATATCAAAGAAAAATGGTGTATATTATAACAATAAAGACAACAGGACTGTCTTACAGGCGATGATATTGGCCCAGCAAGAGCGGCTGAGTCATGTGTTCTTGGAAATCAGACTATTACAGAGGGTGAGATTATTGATCCTCCCGATAACGCCGCAAGCGTTACAGCTGATTCTCTGAAAGTGAGTAAAGTTATTATTATTGATAAAGAACCTAATCCATTTAAAAATGGTTTTTGGGATATTACTCTTAAATATGTATTTGTGTACAAATTGACTTTTAGAGAGGCTGACGGACAAATAATTGGCATAATTAAGGCTAACAGTATTTTTACTAAGAAAGTTACTTTGTTTGGCTCTATTGGTACTGATATTGTTCTTTCAACTGATTTATTTAAAGGTGAAAGTGATTCATACAACCTTGATTCTGACCCATTTATATTGGTTGAATCAAAAGCTGTTCCGTTAACATCAGAACTTAGATATGTTAATTGCTGCAGCTGTGATGAATCAAATTCATCAGAGCCTAACGAGGTGTTTGTTACTATCGGCTTGTTTACAATAATTAAACTTTTCCGTATTGTAAATCTTACTGTTCAGTCAAGAGGTTTCTGTATTCCTGAAGAATGTGTGAATGTTATCAAAGGTGTTGTGGAAATGTCAAATATATAGGTATTTTTACGTAAATATATATTGCTGGATAAAATAGAGTAATGCAATAGTAACGCAATAGGATATTTTGCTTTTTTTCAATTAATACATAGTAACATCTTTACTATAACTTTTTAATTGTCTTATTTCTTTGTACAATCAATATATAAAATTAAATGAAAATTAAAACAATTAAATTGAATTATGTTGAATTATGTTGTATAATATATAAAAAAGAAGAAATTATTTTTTATATATTATAGTTAAACAATAGAAACATTATAAAATACTATAATACTAAAAGAATTAAACACATAAAAAGGAGCGAATGGCATAGCCGAATATAATGGATTTAAGAACTACTAAATTTCCTGTGGGAAAACTTGGCCTTATAAGTATGAAAGGCTGTGAGGAACTTGGAAATAAAATTGATAAATTTCTCTTGGAATGGCATGAGCAAAAATTTAATTTTAAGATTGACACATTTCAAATAAAAGTTAATTGTCCTCGTTTTAGTACAGGTGAGGCAAAAGGAGTTATTACGCAGTCTGTAAGAGGTTTTGACATTTATATTTTGGTTGATGTATTTAATTATGGCGCTACATATAAAATGTATAATGTTGAACGCAGAATGAGTCCTGACGAGCATTATCAAGACCTTAAAAGAGTAATTGCGGCTATTGGCGGTAAGGCTAGAAGAATTACGGTTGTTATGCCTATGCTTTATGAATCTCGCCAGCATAAGAGGAACTCAAGAGAATCTCTTGACTGTGCTATTGCTTTACAGGAAATTGTAGCTATGGGCGTGGAGAGTATTATTACTTTTGACGCTCATGACCCTCGTGTTCAAAATTCAATACCATTAAATGGTTTTGAAAATGTTCAGCCATATTATCAAATGATTAAGGCTCTTATAAAAAATATATCTGATATTAAAATTGACCCGGAACATTTAATGATTGTTTCTCCTGACGAGGGAGGTATGTCGAGGTGTATTTATTATTCGTCAATACTTGGGCTTGACCTTGGAATGTTTTATAAAAGACGTGATTATTCGACGATAATAAATGGAAGAAATCCAATAGTAAGTCATGATTTTTTGGGCGGCAATTTAACCGGAAAAGATATAATTATTGTAGATGATATGATTTCATCAGGAGATTCACTTATTGATGTTTCAACAAAGCTGAAAGAACGCGGCGCGAGAAATATATATACTTTTATTACTTTTGGTCTTTTTGTCGATGGATTTGAAAAATTTGATAAGGCTTATGAAAACGGCAGTATAAGCAAAGTTTTTACTACAAATTTAACTTATCGTATTCCTGAACTGATAAAAAAAACTTGGTATTGTGAGGTTGATATGTCAAAGTATATTGCTCTTATAATTGAAACGTTGAATTTTGATAAAACTTTAGGTGACCTTTTGGACCCTGTAAATCGTATCAACAAAATTTTAAAAAAGTTTTGAATTTGTTTTAATATAATTAATGAGAGGAGAATTTTATATGATTCGTATACTCACAGGTGAAAAAGGCGATGGAAAAACAAAAAAAATACTTGAAATGGCAAATGAGGCAATAAAATTATCACATGGAAATATTATTTTTATTGATAATGACAATAAAAATATGTATGGTTTGCACTATAATATTAGATTTGTTGAAACATCTGATTTTCCTATTTCGAATTACAGAGAATTGGTTGGGTTTATATGTGGTATAATTTCTCAAGATAATGATATAGAAAAAATTTATATTGACAGTATAGACCAAATTCTTAAAAATTTTGATAATGATGATTTGATTAAATTCGTGAAAAAGCTTTCTTCTCTTTCTCAAAAGTATTCACTGGAGTTTTTTTTGAGTTTATCCGCTTCTGTAGATACAATACCATATGAATTAAGGGATTTGACGATATAGAATGAAACTGTATTATAAATATTCAGATTATTTGAAAAGCAAGTTTAATACAAAAGTATACAAGCTTCCTGTAAATATTCCTGTTACTTGTCCTAACCGTAACGGAACAATATCTTTTGGCGGCTGTACTTATTGTGGTGATAATGCGGCAGGATTTGAGTGTCTTCCAAACTTTATTTCTGTAAAGGAACAGATTAACAAAAATATGGAATATATAAAAATGAAATATAAAGCTGAAAAATTTATAGCTTATTTTCAAAATTTTACAAATACGTTTTTGCCATTAAGCAATTTTAAAAAATATATAAATGAAGCTAATTTTCCATATATAGTTGATATATCAATTTCTACTCGTCCGGATTGTATAAATAATCGGTATTTGGATTTTTTAAGGGAGTACAAAGAAAAAAATAATATTAATATAACTATAGAGCTAGGACTTCAAACATCAAATTATCATACTCTTGAAAAAATTAATAGGGGGCATACTCTTGCGGAATATATTTTTGCTGCTAATCAAATAAAGAACTATGGGTTTGATTTATGCACGCACGTAATTTTAAATTTTCCTTGGGATACTTGCCTTGATGTTAAAGAAACTTCTAAAATTATTTCCGCTGTTTTTTCTACTCATGTTAAAATACATGCGTTATATATTGTTAAGGGTTCAAAAATGGAAGAACAATGTACAAGAAATGAATTTAATCTTCTTTCAATGGAAGAATATATAAATAGAGTTATTTTATTTCTTGAATATCTTTCGCCTGAAATCTCAATTCAAAGGCTTATAGGGCGTGCTCCAAAAGAAGAAGCTTCGTTCGTAAACTGGAATACAAGCTGGTGGAAAATAAAAGAATTAATTGAAAATAAAATGTTAAAATTGAATACTTATCAAGGACGAAAATTTAATTATTTAAATGGCGAAATATTAAAAGGTTTTGAAGATTAACAGATATATATAAATTTGTTTCAAATTTTATTAAAACCTCAAAACTATAAAAAAAACAATAAAAGAATGAATAGGGCAAACTTTTATTGTTTTATTGACTAATGAAGCTGCTAAAAAGGATTTGGAAGAACTAAAAGATACCAAGGAAGCCATATACTATTTAAGAAAAAAAGAAGTAGTACATCTTATATGCTTGATTATGCAAAAAGAATAATTTGACCTTAATTGAAATTTATTCTTTAATATTAGAAAATTGTACTCAATTTTGTGCACTAAAGCAAATAAATTACCGAAAACTTGC
Organism: uncultured Eubacteriaceae bacterium; assembly: GCA_948441255.1. GTDB lineage: Bacteria > Bacillota > Clostridia > Lachnospirales > CAG-274 > MGBC114079. The sequence continues at coordinate 12,227 of CAOJPS010000063.1, forward strand.
TATATATGCAGATTTAGGGGATTTTTTGTGTTTTTTTATTATTATAATATTTATAGGAAGCACCGCACAAAGGATATTAAAAATAATTTTTTGAATTATGGAGACTGAATATTAAACTGTGTAAATGTCAATAATAACCAAAAGAACAAATGGAGGTAATTGACATGAAAACAAGAAAGAATGGATTGAGTGAGAGAGAAATGGATGGACTATAGTCAATAAAGTAGACAGAAAAAAAGAAAAAAACAACACCTACTGGG
>CAOJPS010000064.1 GCA_948441255.1 uncultured Eubacteriaceae bacterium
TTTTTATTTTTAAAAATTTTCAGAAGTTCTCTTTCTTATTATGCGGTGTTTCCTATAATATCGCTTTTTTCAAATCTCTACCTACATAAATTTTTACATCTGCACAAATTTACAGTAATATTATTAATCTATTCAATAAATCAAAATTTACTATTATTTTTCGTGTGTCACAATATGTACAATTTGATTATGTGGTTTACTTAAATAGTCTTTTAAAAAAGACGGAAACGCTTTATATTTATCTAAATCTTTAATAGATATCCAGTGCATTTCTTCTTTTACCCCAAAAACATAGCTTTTACTATGTAATTCCTGTGTTCCACGTGATTTCATTAAATAGTATAATTCTATTTCATGACAATGCAGTCCGTCTAAAGAACCACCTTTACCATAAAAGAAATTTTCGTGAATAACCGCTAATCTATCTACTTCATAATGAACACCTGTTTCTTCATAAACTTCTCGTACAACAGCCTCTTCAGATGTTTCACCCATAAAAACACCTCCGCCTATTGAGTAGTAGTAATCTTCCAGTTCATTTCCTGCAAATAACACACATTCATTTTCAATAATAATTGCTGCCGCACGATATCTGAACCTATCGTTTTCTTTATTTTAATTACCACATTGAATTTATAGCAACTCAGAGCAACTGACAGACACTCAGAGGTTTTGGATAAGTGGGTATTTTACATACCTAAAAGTGTTTTTTCATACTCAGAGAGATTTAAAACATCTTATTCATACCGACAGAAATGTCGACAAATCGTCGGCAAGGTTTTATTTGAAATTCAAAAAATGCTTTACGTGTTATAGAATATATGTTATAATATCAAATAATTGTATAATAATCTTTTCTTTATTTTTTTGCTTTTGAGCAATATAAAAAAGCCCTGTTGTTTTAAATAACGGGGCTTTTAACTTGCAAGCATAAAGAGAAAATTATTTTAATTTTGTAGTTCACGCTGTGATGAGCACTTAACTCCAAGCTAAAAATTCTTTATCCAGTATTTTCTTTAATCTTCTATGAACTGTGGAAACACTCATATTCAATTCAAAACTAATTTGCAAAGCTGTTTTGCAATATTTAAAGTATAATTCCACTAGTTTCAAATCTTCGCTTTCAAGGGTATGTAAAAAATACTCTGTATCAGCTATCGCAAGCTGTAAATTTCCGATTAAAATTTCTGTTTCAACAATCTCTGAATATAAGTCATTCTATTTGTCATAAAGTCTTTTGTACACTGTATCTATGGCTCTTTCTTGCTGTGATATGCAAAAACCTTTTGGAGAGGTTTGTACACTGTCAAGACTAACCGCTCTTATATTAGCTTCAAGAAAAATATTATCATTATTCATATCATCAATTATTTTTTCTCTTTGTTCTCTTAACCTCTCTGTTTTAGCCTGTAATCTTTTAATCTCTCTTAAATTCTTATAATAGCTTTTTAAAACTTCTTTGGTCATATACCGCACCCCAAACATACAAAAAAAAGGTAAAAAGCGTAACCTTTCCGCAACCCTTTTTACCAACCTTTTACCAACTTTTTACCAACCTTTTACCAACCTTTATTATTCTTTTTTTATACCACTTTTATTATACTCTTATTATGCCCTGATATCAATATAGTTACTGTATTTATTTTTACAGTAACCACACTTTTAAATCCCCCATTCTATTTTTAGCTTATCGTTGATAAATTTCATAATATCATTATCACCCTTTGGATTATCGGGGTGAAACTCTCTCGAAACAGCTTTATATATTTTCTTTAAATATATTTTCTCGTTTTCCGTGTAGCCGCCGCTTTTATTATTCCGGTAACCGCTGAAATACCGATTATAATCAAAATTACTGTAGTTACTCTCTTTTTGTTTTTGGTAACCGCTTTCTTTTTGACGCTTTCGCTCTTTCAGTTCTTCTAAATAATCGGCGTTCATAAGTTCGCCGAATACGTTATAGCAATAATCATAAGTGTCAGAACCGTAAACCGCTTCAAACTTTTTTTTATTTTCATTATGTTTTCTAATAATCTCTTGATATTTGACAGTTGTTTTGTATTCCTCTGTTTGTTCAAACTCCTTTTGTATTCTCTCTTGGATAGGATTGACTTTCGTGTATATCAGTTCCTCTATATCTTCCACACCGACATTAAGGGATTCAGCTATATATTCTAATTTGTCTTTGACATCATTAATATACTCAAATATACCATAATCAATTAAATCATAATAATCAACGGTACGTACATAGAATTGCCGTTTAATAACCTTTCCTTGCTCTCTCTTACTGTTGTGTATGTTAATTTTGTATGCTTTTTTAATTGGTCTTTCAAATCTCTCTGTACCAAAACAATAATTGTATTCCCTTTTTCCATTATTCTTTGACCAGGTATATACCTCAATTTCTTTATAAGCCCCGTTTTTATTTTCTTTTCGTTTCTCAACTTCCTGTACCACACAATACATCATTCTCACCTCTTATATAAAAGCGTTAGCAAATGTTAGTATTTGACCCTCTCAAATAATATTTTTATGCTGGAGAGGGTCGGAAACACCTTTTTATATGTCAGCCTTTTGCAAACCGATTGACTACTTTTTATATCATTTGACAAACATTTAAACTTATGCTATAAGCAATATGAATATTTGATATTTTAGCTAAACCCGATAAGTGTTAGTTTTATCGGGTTTTTTATTTTCTCACAAAGTACAATGTTGGTATAATTTTTTTCTTGAGAGAAATATATGAAAAGTCCACAATATTAGAATTGCCGTTGTGTCTTTCCATTTTTCTGGCAGCTTCAAATATCTCTATTAAGCGTTTTAAATATTTAGAAAGCGTATCCTTAAAATTTTCTGAGTTATCTTCAAGATTATCTTGTACTAAATCGGTCATAAATGTCGCTGCGCTTAATATACATAACATTGATAAATCCACATTCATTAATTCTCTTTCCGTCATTTTAAACTAACACTCCTTTTCTCTCTTTCATTTTTTTCGTTGTTTTAATGTCGCTGTTATTGAGAAATTACGATTAGCTAATCCCTCAAACCAGCTCTAAAGGCTCAACACACCAATTTTGCAAAGCCACGTCTTATTTTGCAAAATTGACAACCCTCATAAAAGGCGCAACACGCCAATTTTGCAAAATAAAAATCTCGTTTGCAAAATTGATAGAACCAGCCTTAAAGGCTTAACACGTCCAATTTTGCAAAATAAGAAAAACTTTCTTAGGGGCTTTGCAATTTTATTTGTTCTGGTTCTTTTGGTAATTCAATATCCGGCATACTCCACCACGATATTTTACTTTTGCCAAATCCAATATTTTTACTGTTAATACTCAATTCTTTTTTGGCATTATATAAAGTCCTTTCTTTTATTCCCATTTCATCAGCTTTAGCCTTTATAACTTCTATCTTTTCATAACCTTTACCGCCTAATAAATCTTTCAAAAAGTCTATAGCTTTATTGAGAGAAACATTAGGCTTGTCCCTTGTTTTTTCGGGACGTCTGATTTCCGCCGCCTGTTCCGGGGTAATCTCTGACACATCAAGTTTATAGTGAGGAATAAACACGCCGTTTTGTATTTTATAGGCTAAATTTTCACCTTTTTCCGCTAAATTCGATTTAATTTGAAATAATATTTTAGTCTGTTTTTCATCGGGGTGCTGACCCAAAAATAAACCGCTCCTAACCGCCGCCATAAAGTCAACAGAACCCAAAACCCTGTCGAAAACACTTTGCGTTGTTGATTTATTCAAGTGTCCTACCAAGAGTACCGCTGTATTATATCTCTCCGCTAAAGCCGATAAATTAGCCATAAGCGGACGAACCTCATTTGCCCTGTGCATATCTGTTCCAGCTCCTAAATACGCCTGTACGGGGTCAAATATAACCAGTGCTGGCTCAACTTCCTCAAATACAGCTGTAAGCCTTTCTAAATCTCCAAAAGTATATTGTATAAAATTAGGGTCACCCCATTCCTCAACTGTCATAATTCTTTTAAAATCGGGCTGGAGAGGTTTTAAACGTGGTTTCAGAGTATCGGCTATGCTGTCTTCAGCGTTAAACATTAAAACATTTTCGGGGGCAGAATCAAAGGGGTTATCATCTCCAAAATTACCGCCTGTTGATACCTGCGCTGCAATCCAGCAGGTAAAGAATGTTTTTCCAGTACCCTGTACTCCTGATAGGATAGTCACTTTGCCACGCGGAATATAGGGATACCATAACCACGCTGTGGATTTTTCCTCAATTATCTCAAATTGTTTTATATTTACCTTGTTTCCGCTTGGTTTCGGCGTTTGTTTCTCTATGTAGTTCTTTAATACTTCTTTTACGGCTTCAAAGTTTTCCTCATAGAAGTTAAAACACTTATCTTTGTTATTAAACAGCTTCCAGGCGTTATTATCTGTTGGAATTTCCCAATAATTTAGAACTTCACTTATTTTTTCATTCAGCTTCTTGATTGACCCAACTGGAGATATGTGGAATTTGCGAATATAAGAACCGTTTAATACCATTTCACCCACTATTTCCTTAAATTGTTCGATATCGGAATCATTAGATATAAACATTCCAAAGCTTTCAGTTTCAGAAGCTATTATATTTTCAATTAGTTTTTTGCTGTCTGTCACAAATATATATCGCACATCTTCCGCCGGCGGCTTCTTTACTCTTTCCGCAAACAGTTTAAGCGTGATATCATTAAAATTATCATTTGTCAAACTCTCACCCCGTTTTACTTATCATCACAATCAACTTTTATGGGGTTATACGGGTCTGACAAATCCCACCCCTCGCAATCCTCTATAAAATCTATCAAGGTTTTGCTGTAAATCAGAGTTGTTCCTCTTGGGCGCAAAACTCTGAGCTGACCTGATTTAATCAAGGCTCTAATCCCACTTTCATTTGTGTGAAGTATTTCCGCCGCCTGCTTGACTGTGTATGTCAGCGGTACAGCCGATAATATTTCCTCGTTTTGTTTCGGCATAATTATGTAAACCCTCTCTTCTGTTTATTTTTTTGCCGTGGCGTTTCATCACAACAATCAAAATTTTCTATATCCCTCATTACGTTATAATGTGTTCTGCTATATTTAATCAATCCAAAATTGGATTGAGTGAAAGCTGTATCAGCAGCTTCTATTATTTTCGTTTCAATAGTTATTAATAATGCCGATTACGGTTCATCACGGCAAGCGGCGGTTCTCTTATCCTGATTTTATAATCCATTTTTCTCACTGCCTTTAAACCTCAAAAAAAATATTGACAACGCAATTTTATGTTTAATAAAACTGTTTTATTTTTGGATTTAAAATCCAAAAACCCAATTTCACTGATTTTATTTTAAGGTGTACATTTAAAATGCATACCTTTCCAAAATCATTTATTTTTGTGACAAAAATACTTAAGAATCGGCTTAAATTAATTTCCCGATTTTAAATCGTGAAATTTACTTAGCTTGGATATGGTATCCAACCTTGTATAAGATTTTATCTTAATTTCTGCATTTGAAATGCTTAAAAAATTACTTAATCACTTATCAACATATCAACATAAAAAAGCCGTAAGATATGAACGGCTGTAATACTCTAATCTCCCAATTTGCCGTAAGATATGAACGGCTGAAGATATATCCCCACTCCACATTTTTACGGGCTTGTGACCGTCTGTAGGCTGTGTTAAGGTGACGGCCGTGTGAGCCGTCTTATTTTCTGTTGTCAGAGAGGTTCAATATTCCAAAATGCGTAAGTGTTTCATCATATTTCCTCTCATACTCTTTTTTGCTTATTCTCTGCCTGACATATACGCCCCTCATAACCTTTCGGCAGTCAGAACTTTCAGCGAATTTATAGTATCTGTCTGCGTATTCATCGTGTTCATATGTAATATAACCGCATACAAATTTAAAATTACAGATTCCCTCGTAATATGACGGGTCTGCGCAATAGAAATATTTTAAAAGCTTGTTTTGGTCATATTCAGCGTAAACCTTTTCGGCGTTTGACATTTGACTTGTCATTTTCAAACCCTCTCAATTCTTCTTTCTCAAAAATTTTTCAATAACATCAACCGTGTTGTTTTCGATTGAGCTAATCAATTCCCTTTGTTCTGTTTCGCTTAGCCCTGCCGCTGTCAATATGTCCTTTGATGTAAACATTGCCGTGTCGTCCTTTATTGCTTTAGCTATAATAGTTTCTCTGTTGTCCGACATTCTTCCGCCTCCTAATGGCTTTGCAATATATTAAAATTAGGCTTAATAATTTTTATGGCGTCAACTATTTCATAAGCATAGTCTATTGCCATATACAGCCTTAATTGGTTTTTGCTGTCAACCGATTGAATATCCTCAATCAAACAAAGTATTTTTTTTACGGCAAGCTCCATATCGGTCATTTTATCCATAATGTCATTCAAAATCTTTCTTTCCTCACTCATTCATTCTTATCCTTTTTCTTTCTCAAAATTATGGAAAAATACTCATCAATCAATAGCAATATTCCCATAAGCTAAATCAATTTTAATATTGCCTAAAAGTTTTTTCGCATTATTAATATAGTCGCTTAGTATTTCCAATTTTTTGTCATCTTTATCATTAGAACCCATAAAACAGATAACCAAATAATCAATCTTTTCAAGTTCAATCGTTATTTCATAAATCCTATCTCTAAAATCCATCCAATCTAAACTCAATTTTTCCTCACTCATTCATTCATATCCTTTCTCTTTCTCAAAATTATGGCAGAATACTCATCAATCAATAGTAGTATTCAGAATAATATCCTCTATGATGAGTATAACCTAATTTCACACCCATTTTTTCGATAATGCAGCTTAGAGCAAAAGCGTCATCACCATTGCCAAGACGTATTCTTTTGTCTTGTAAAAATCTTAAAAGTAATCTTGCCATACCATACTCACCTTTGCCAACAAGTTTCTTATGCAAAAATATAAGTTTCAGTTTCATTCATACATTCTCCTTTCGCACACAAATGTGAGAAAAATCCTTTCTATTGCTCACTATTACTCAAAGTTGAGTAACTGCCATTGCCAAAATCTCCGGAGAGGTTATCTCTCTCCGATTATTCAATCTTAAACATTAATTCTTACCGTAAGCCCATTAAGATTAGAACCGTTGGTATTAACGTCCACAAGATACCAGTCACTGCCAATTTCAATGCGTGTCGGTTTCCATTTTCCGCCAACAAACACATCAAAGCATTCACCGCAATGCAAGCCGTTATAATACTTGTCAACATCAAAGCGAATGTCATATCTGTCGCTTTCCTCATCAAAAATTAAAGCCCCTCTTTTAAGTGCCATATACTCACCTCCAATTAAAATCATTAAAAATTTTGTTATTTTAAACTGTTTTGGTGTATCTGATAAAGTCGTAGAGAGTGTCATTCCACAAGGTTACCGCCTTTACTTATACCCATAACAGTCAAGGTTTTATAAATCTTTTTTCGGCTTCGAGCTTTTCAGCTCGGAGCAAAAGTATTTATAAAATCTTTTCTTTATTTACTTTACTTTCTTTTTCTTTTCTTTCCTTTGCATAATTTTGCATTGCATTTGCATTGCGTTTGCATTGCATTTGTATCCGTTTCCTTAATTTTGCCGTACAAAACTTTCAGATTTTTCAAACTTTTCTAATTATCTACTCGGTTTGGCTTATTCATTTTGTATGGCTTATTTTAAGAATACAACTGTAAGCTGAGTATTTGGTCTTTTGTCTTACCGTCATTTTCTAAAATTTTAGAAAACGGTAAGTAATCAATATTTTCTTTAAATCCGTAACTACTTAAACCAATTTTGATTGCTTGGTTAGATTGCTTCTTTCACTTCCTTTGAGGAATATACTTGTTTTTCGCACTCGTAGCTTAAAAGCATACCATTAAGAGTGAAATATGCGTTATCTCTTAATTTGTCGGGCATTTTAAACAATAGCTTTGCAAAATCGTCAAGTGTTTTTCTTGTTTCTTCTATTGTTGTAGTCATTGTTATCACTCCCTTTTTGTTGGTTATAGGATAATTATATATCCTTAAACATATAATGTCAAGAGTCTTTTATTGGTTTAAGGATTTTTTATTGACGAAAGGATTTTTTTTTGTTATTATTATCAATAGAAAGGTGGTGAGATTATGAATGAGCGTATAAAAATTTTACGTAAATCTCTTGGACTTACACAACAAAATTTTGCTATTCGTATAGGTATGAAACAAAATAGTATTGCTTTAATAGAAAGTGGGAGAAATACATCTGACCAAACAATATTAAGTATTTGCCGTGAATTCAATGTTAATGAAGAATGGTTACGTACTGGAAAAGGTGAAATGTTTAACTCAAATGATAATCCATTGCTTGAAGAAATTTCAACGAAATATAACCTTGACGATTTTCAAACTAAAATGATTGAAATGTTTTTAAAATTAGATGAACCTAAAAGAAAAGTAATATCTGATTATATCAAATCATTAATTGACAATGAGATTACAGTGACAGAGGAAGAACCTACAGAACAAGAGCTAGCCGTTCTTCCTGCTAATGATGAGATTATAACAGAAGAAGAACCTGTGAAAACAAAAGATAAAGACATTGACCTAGACTTTGAAAACATTGATTCAGTTTCATTGGTTACACTGATAGCAAAAAGCAACAAAGAACTCCAAAAAAGGGAATCGCAAGCATTGAGGGAATCAAGCAATTACAAAAATATGGCGTAAAGCCTAAATGAAAGGTATGATAAACCCTCTCCAACAGCTTTTATTTTGTAAGTAACTGTTTGTTACCCTCAATTTGTGAGTAAATAATATTTACTTGCTAATTTAATCCAAGCAAGGTAAATGATATTTACCTCGCTTGCAAAAGTGTAGTTACCATAAAATAAAACAAGGTAACTACACAATATAAAAAGAAAGAAGTGATAATATGAGTGAGATATTATATCCTAGTGACTTTATAATGTCACCAAAGGTTGATTTTGTATTTAAGGAACTTATGACAAACGCAAAAGTAAGAAAAGGATTTTTAAGCGCCGTTTTAAACATAAAAGATACCGACATAAAAGATACAAAGCTTGAAAACACTAATTTAAGAGTTATTCACGAAAATGAGAAATTAAGCATACTTGATGTCCGTGTTTTAATGAACGACAATACGGAAATTGATATTGAAATACAGCTTGCCTATTATGGAACGTGGGCAGAAAGAGCGGCTTTTTACCTCTCCAAAATGCTATCGGAACAAACTGGAATAAACTCAACCTACAGCAACATCAAAAAGTGCGTCGGAATCAATATACTTGATTTTAAATTTACCAAAGACGACAGATTCTATAAAACCTATCATATACGAGAGGATAAGACAAGCCAAATTTTCACTGATATATTGGAATGGCACATAATAGAGCTGCCGAAACTTCCTGAAAAAACAGACGGCACAACGCTCTATAACTGGGCAAAATTTATTAAGACAGACAAAAGGGAGGAATTGAAAATGATTGCTGAAAAAGACGATTACATCAATGAAGCTTTTAAACACCTTGAAATAGTCAGTCAGAATAAAGAAAAGCAAATAGAATATACTTCCCGTTTAAAGGCTCTTATGGACTATAACACCATTATGGAGGAACGATATGAGAAAGGCAGACAAGAGGGCATAGAAATCGGTGAAAAGAAAGGCAGACAAGAGGGCATAGAAATCGGTGAAAAGAAAGGCAGACAAGAACTATTAAAGGAATTAATGGAAATGGGTATAACACTTCCCAATGAACTGCTAGGCGGCGTTAAAGATGAACAATAAACCGCTTATGCCTTATTAATCATAATTTAAGCAGCACCTAAATTATTAATATTTCATCTGGAGAGGGTACGATTCTAAAAAAATAGAAAACGCTGATACCCTCTCCGATATGGTTCAACATTGATGTTAAGGGCAACAACACAAATTAGCTGGGTCAATATCATTGACCTCGCTTATTAAAGTATAATATTATCTCTTAAAAGGTAATGAATTAAGAGAGTTTAAGAACGAGGTGAATAGTATTCACTTAGTTGATAATATACTACCATAATTTTAAACAGCACTTAAAATGAATTTATCGCTTAAATTTAATTCATTTTGCTGGAGAGGGCAACAAAAAAACAAACTAGTCAATATTCTAACTCCTATAAGAAAGTTCTCTTATTTTGCAAAATTGGACGTGTTAAGCCTTTAAGGCTGGTTCTATCAATTTTGCAAACGAGATTTTTATTTTGCAAAATTGGCGTGTTGCGCCTTTTATGAGGGTTGTCAATTTTGCAAAATAAGACGTGGCTTTGCAAAATTGGTGTGTTGCGCCTTTAAAGCTGGTTTGACTATAATTTTGACGTAATATTTTTATATTAATTTAACAGTTACGCAAATTTGTGAAACTGTCAAGTAACCTTCTCCAATAGACTTTATTTTGCAAGTTGATATTGATTTGCTTACAATTTGTAAGTGAATATTAGTTACCCACAAATTTAATCTTATTTGAGCCAAGTAACTATGAGTTACCTAGCTTATTAAAAGTGTAGTTATCAAAAAATAAAACAAGGTAACTACAAAAATAAACTAGGTGACTATAAGTCACCTAGTTAAATAAAGAAAGGAATGATTATTATGCAAGGAAGTATCAGAAAAAGAGGTTCTTCGTGGTCCTGGTCATTTGACTTGGGCTACATAGACGGAAAAAGAAAACGCAAGGAAAAAGGCGGCTATAAGACTAAAGCCGAATGCCAAAAAGCTTTAAGAGAAGCTATTAAACAATATGAGAATACCGGCTCGGTATTTATATCCTCTGAAATAACCGTTTCAGATTATCTTGATTATTGGCTAAACGAGCACTCATTGAATGTTAAATACTCAACAATCTTATCATACAGAAAACAAATAAAAAACCATATTAAGCCTGCCATAGGCTCATATAAGCTAAAAACAGTCACACCCTCTCTATTACAAGATTTTATTAATTCTCTTTTTAAATCTGGCTGTAACAAAGGTACTTTGAAGATAATATCGTCGATTCTGACATTTTCGTTTAAAAAAGCGGTATTTCCCTATCAATTTATAAAAGATAATCCTGCACAATACATAACTTTGCCAAAATATGACACTACAGCTAAAAGCGTTCGGGAAAGGGTTATATCAAAAGAGGATTTTGAGAAACTCTCATTAGCCTGTAAAGATACCGAATACTATACACCGCTTATGATTATGTATTATACGGGTTTACGGGCAGGGGAATGTTTAGGGCTTACCTGGGATAATATAGATTTTCACAATCAAACGCTGACTGTTGACAAAACACTCAATCCAAGAGATAAGAACAGCACATATTATTTAGGAACACCAAAAACAATCACGTCAGCAAGAACCATATATATAAGCCCTATATTAGTTTCAATATTAAAAAAGCACCATAAAAAACAGCTTCAAAATAGGCTTTTCTACGGTAATTTATACACTTTTCAATATTTAGATGAGGATAATAATATTATTCTGGAATCTAAAAACGGCAATAAGCAATTCATAGATTTTATTTGCACAAAAGAAGACGGCAGAGTATTAACACCTACAACCATACGACCTATAAAAAGAATAGCTAAAAAGCTTGATATCAATGATTTTACCTTTCACAATTTAAGACATACTCACGCCACAATGTTAATTGAAGCCGGCGCAAACATAAAAGATGTTCAAACAAGGCTTGGTCATTCCAGTTTCGCAACAACAGCAAACACTTACAGTCATACAACCGACAGTATGAAAAAACAAACTGTACAATTATTTGATAACATTGTCGACGAAAAAAAAATTTAGTCGACACCACGTAGGCAAATCGCCGTTTTTCTCTTTTCTAATCTCTCAAAAATCCCATAAATTCAATAAAAATAATTAAAATGGTAATTAACTTTATTAAAACTACAATTAAACGACATTTTTTCACCTCAATATTTTTATAAATTTATTACACAATATTCAGAAGATATTTTAAATTTCCTGCTATGTACAGTTTATAAATGTTTGATATTCAAGGTTGAAATTAGCTTGATAAACCTGATTTTATCTTACTATAATTTCGTAATGTATTCTTTTTCCGGCATATTTAGATAATGTTTCCTCACTCTTTTTTACAAATTGAAAACCACAACTTTTATAGGTGTGTTGAGCGGGAACACAAATCTCATTTGTCCAAACTACTATTTTTTTTGCTCCTTGTGCAATTATACGTTGAACTGCCTCCCGCATTTGTTGTTTACCATAACCGTTTCCTTTGTATTTTGTCAAAATACAGTTGTGCCCAACTTCTGTTGATTCAGGTAAATTTGTTGGATTCCACGAAACAAACCCAATAGGATTTCCTTTCAAGACTGTCATAAATCCGCTAAAATCAGCAATATGTGGGTTATCATAAAAGAAGTCA
>CAOJPS010000065.1 GCA_948441255.1 uncultured Eubacteriaceae bacterium
GGTTTGGGCTGAAAGCCCAAGGTTTTTCTTAAGTTAGTGCATATGGGGCAGAGCCCACGGTTTTAATACTTCAAGAGTATTTTTGGAGTTTTGGAACCTTTTTACGATAGAAAAAGGTTCCTATAGCTCTTAAAATTTTTTAAAATTGATTTCCGTGGCATAATTCAAAAGTAAAAGTAATTTTTTTGTTACTTTTAAACTGTAATTACTATATATGGTGTTTCCTAAAATACAATTATAAATTTGGAGGAATTATAAATGCCGATATTCTTTATTTTAATTGTCGGAACAACTATAGCAATACAAATTATGATGCGCAAAAACAAAGTAGATTTTAAACAAGTAGTAGAAAACATAGCTAAAAAAGAACAAGACGCAAATCTGTCACGCCGGAAAGAAATAGACAAAGAACTGTACGTAATACCAAATATAAAAATTCTTCCTATAAAAGATTACGATGATTCACCAGAAAACAAAAAAATTAAAGACGCTCAAAACCTCGTAATAAGAAAATCAAAATTAACAATGATACGATTTGACGAACCGATATCAAATACAGATTTAAAATTAAAATACGGCTACGCGAATCTTGAAAACATAACAATATATGAAGAGCACTATAACTCATATATGCAAGCACTCACACTATGGGCAGAGCTTCTTGTTGAAAAAAATAACCTCTGTGACGCCGAAAAAGTTCTTTCCGAAGCGATAAACTTAAAATGTGATTTAAGCAAAGCGTATATGCTTTTAATCGACATATACAAAGAAACAAATAACCGCTCAAAACTTGAGGAAATAAAAAGTTTTATTGAAAACTCTGATTTAAAATTAAAATCAAAAATATTGAATTACTATTCGTCAAAATGTTAAAAAAACCCGTCCCAAGCGTTTCCAAAATACTTGGGACGGTTTTTCAATTCACAAATTATTTTTTATCAATATGACTTATCACTTAAAATCCTTATATTTAAGTTCTAAATTGTCCACATAAAACTCTATTCTGTTTTCGGTATTAGCCTTTTTATCCATATAAATGGCAAAATATAATGAATTAAGGTCAAGTTCCGCAGGATAATTAGCATTTTCTCCATCAACATTCGGTGCGGCAATTACAAACGGAACCTTATTAATAATTTCATTTTTCTCTTTGTCATAAACTGTTGTACTTATTGTTTTAGCTTTCAAGTCAACATCAGTTACAATGTGATACCACTTGTTTCTCATCGTACTGTTTTTATCAAACTGCGTATTATCACCGTTTATACGAGCATTTGTCGCCGTAAAGAAATTAAGCTGATTCCAGCTTTTATAAATGCCATATCTCACATATCTTCCTTGATTAGCTTTATCTTCAGCGCTAAGTTTTGTTGTAAAATCAAAAAGAGAATAATCGCTCGCCATATATCCATTCGTATCATTACTGTCGGCTGCTTTATCTTTTTCAAGCAACAAATCCATACTAAATTGAAGCGTATCCGTATTTAACAACGTTCCGCCGCTGTCTTTCACCGCTTTCGCCAAATCAAAGTAAAATCCAGCTTCTTTTTTAACCATAGCGCCCTCTTTTTTGGTAAATTTCATAGCCTTATTACCGTCGCCTACATTTGCCGTCATACCATTTCCGCCCGTAACAACCTTTGCCGTACAGTTTTCGTCCGCCAAAGTAGCGGCAGGAGCAGCAGCCCAGTTTTCAGTAAAATCAGCTGTTGAAATCGTAACCTCTATAAGTTCTTTAACCTCTGTATTTAAAGTTTTTGTTTCCCCGCTGTTTCCCGAAACAGTCACCTCTCCGCTTGTGGGTTCAGTAACTTTGTAGCCGCTGGTAACAGCATAAATTTTAACATTATATTCTCCGACCGGAAGATATTTAGCGGCATATTCCTGTTCAGTTTTTCCGCTTTCAATCGTAACAGTATTACTGCTGATAACAGCGTTCTTCTGAACAAAATCGACTTTAACCTCAACATTTTTATCCGCCGCCATTCCAAGAGTCACTTTTCCATTCACCGTAAATGTATTATCCGTTGTTTGATGAGGAGTAATTGTAAGCTTAACATCCTCCTTAACACCATACTCTGTACCTGTTTTACGTATATAAACTGTCAAAACAGCATTGATTGGTTTTTGTCCATAAGCCGGTCTTATAACAGAAACCGTTTTTTGATTGCTGTTCACAACGGCATATTCTGTATCAGATTCCCAATAATACTCATAACCAGCTGGAGGCTCCGGCAAAGTAATATCTCCCGTAACATTAGAGTCAAATTTAATACTATTCAAAATATCAGTAAACTCAGCGTATTTGCCTGACATATTCATAGGGTCCCAGCCGTCGCTGCCTTTTGTATAATTGTAAGGATTAAACTCCAGAACCTGCCATTCATTTAGTACCGTTCCCATAGGAGCGACTTTATTTCTTACTCTTTTAGATACATCAATAGCTTTCCCTGAAGAATCAACAGAACCATACTCAAAAAATCTTGCCTCGTCTTTTTTACATCTGCTCATATCGTCCCATCCCACAGGAGAAATCAAAAGTTCACCTGTAGACTTACTATTTTCTATTGTGGTTTTATAATAAATAGCTTCTGGACCGCCTGGCTGACCCCAAGGCCTTCCAAACGTTCCTGGAGTAGCGGTATCATTTCCCGTAATACGGCATTTATAGAACAAATATCCTTTCTGTCCAACTCCGTTTGCCGGAGCCGTAATATATCCGCCGTCTGTATAACCTTTCTTTTTGTCGTCAACACACTGAGAATCTTGACTCATATCAGCGCCGCCGTCATATAAGAGAGTACAATTATTAAATACAGCCGTAGCGCTTCCGCATATATAATCAACTGTACCCGCCAAAATACAGTTCTCATAATACTCACGCTTACTGTTAATTCCCATAGTATCCTGTTTGCTTATAAACTTACAATTATACGCCTCAAACTTATCGCCAGAGCAATAAAACGCCGCGGCACGTTCTCTTGGCGAACTCGTAACGCCATTATAATTCATATTCGCTCTGGATGTAATCCATTTATTAATATAAGCGTCATCTTTTCTATTTTCAATCTGCTCTCTAATCCAGCCTGCCCTGTCAAACATACTGTTATCTGTACTAGGGTCAACTGTCAGCCCATCGGCGAGTTCTTCTTTGGTATAATATTGATTATATGAGTTTTCAAAAGTAATATCCCTAACAACAATACCCGTAGCTTTTCCGTCAACAGTAAAGGCGGCACCCCAGTTTTTCGGTTTATTAACCTTGCCGTCACCTATAACACTTGGGTCATAAAAACCCTCGTCATTAGCGCTGTCATACATAGAACCTTGTCCATAATACCAGGTACTTTTAACTTCGCCCTCCATACCTGGTTTTTTTCTCAAAGTAATATAAGGTTTTTTAACCACAACCTGCTCACGATATACTCCTGGCACAATATCAATCACAACACGGTCGCTTTCCGTTGATTTGTCAGTATTAGGGACAGCGTCAATCGCTTCTCTGATTGTTTTATATTTATTTTCACTTGGAACAGATTCGTCAAGAGAACCGTCAACTAGAATATCAGCCTCAACGATAACCTCTGTAGTTGTTTCCGTATCGTCATCTCCGGAAGAACCTCCTTGTGTTGTATTTTCCGTTTGTTTTTCCGTAGTTTGTTCTTCTGTAGTTTGTTCTCCGGTTTGTTTTTCTGTAGTCTTTTCTTCAGTAGATTCTTCGCCTGAAGAAAAAGTTTCTCCAACAACAAAAGCAAAAGAATCCCCTGCCAAAGCTTTTCTAAGAATGGCGCTCACCTGACTTGCGGTAATAACTTTTTCTCCGGTAACGTCCATTCTTTTAATAAAATTCTTATCATCAAGATATTTTCTATCAACCAGCTTAGGATTAAGTACATATTGCAGCGCAAGTGAAGCGTCGTCAACAGTAATAATACCATCTCCGTCAGAATCACCAAACCACTGAATTTCAGCGTTTCCATCTTCCCTTGTTTTAATTTTCATTTCAATAGAATCAGCAATAGCCGTTCCGCCAACCTTAACAGCATATTCCGAATCAGCGTCCAGAGAAACTTTAGGATTAAAAGTAACACTAAAAGTTCCATCAGCATTAATTATTGAATTTTGCTGGTCTACATAAATAGAATTTTTCTCATTATAAACTCCGTTTTCAAGTTTATAGGCTGTAATTGTAATTTCCTGATTATCTACAGGATTAACAATTTTTCCGCTTAAATAAATACTTTTATCTTCAAGCTGTTCAGCTTTCGCGATAGAAATTTCGGGAAGCGTATCAGCTGATACGCAAACCCCCGAAAAACTTGAAATCATTACAATAGCGGCAACAAGAACCGACCAAAGTTTTTTAGCCATAAAAATCCTCCTTATCCAACAAACTCTCTAACCGCTCTAATAGGCTGCATCTTATCCAAGTCATTCCAAATCATAACTTTCATTGTATACTTAGAATTTTCTTGAGGAACAGTCATATTAATTTTATTATTTTCCTTTGAGATTTCCTGTTTTGTATCTGAAATTAAAGTATTGTCCTCATCATAAAAAGCCGTAATTATATAAGCCTTTTCAAGACCGTCCAATTTATCAAAATCAACCTCAAAAGTATAATCTCCCGCCGTTATCGAATTTTTGATGTAATTTTCTCCGTCTTTCTGCACTTTCAAAATGTCATCATTTTTATATGTAACTGTTCTTGTTCCTTTAAGATACTCAACATCACCTATATACTTATCTGTAGTAGCCACTTTTTTAGGAGTAAATACAATAAATAACTTTGTTGTTCCCGCAAGACTAACATTTTCTTTAATAGGTATGTCAATATCCATAGAGCCTGCTTTTTGGGCAGTTACAGAAGCTATTTCCTCTCCGTCTTTACTATCTTTTCTCACAGAAATAGTAACATCTTCTGGGCGTACATTCATTTTTATTGTCAGCTTATCAAGGCTGTCAAGTTCACAGTCTTTATAAGAAAATCCTACAGAGCCACCATTTCCGCCATAATTCTCGTGATTATTATTTACTATAGTACCAATTTTATCCTCACCGCTTGGCTTAGGAACCGCTCCGCCATCATCATTAAAATAGTCGCCGGCATCTTTGGCTGTTTTTGTCCATATTTCGATTTTTGTTCCTTCTTCCGCGGGAATTTCACCAAATCCAACAATATCATAATCCACACCAGCGTCAGCGTTAAACACAATAACAGTATTACCGCTTTCAAGTCTGCTTGAAATTTCATTTCCATTAGAATCCTTAACAACAGCTGTACCCATATAAGGATTTCTAACCTTAATCTCTCCGCCGTCAATAGATTTAATACTAACTTTTGTAGGAACACCTTTTTTCCAGGAAGCGCCCACCTCAACATTTCCTCTTGCTTTAAAGCCCTTAAATTTTCCTGCTCTCCAAGCGTCAGGAAGTGCCGGAAGAATATCTATTGTATCATTATGACTTTGCAGCAGCATTTCAGTCATACCTCCAGTAAGACCATAATTACAGTCAATCTGGAAATTAGGATGCTGACCAAACATATTAGGAGATGTACGGCATCTCAAAAGCTGTTCAATTCTTTTGTATGATTCATTTCCATTTAAAGCTCTAGCGCTTAAAGCTGTTCTCCACGCAAGCGCCCAGCCTTTGCTGTCTCCAGGACTTCTAACGTCAACCGAATTCTGAAAAGCGGAAAAAATATCTTTTTCGTTTTTATCCTCACTGTATTGATTTATATGAGTACCAGGATAAAGTTCCCATAAGTGAGAACAGTGCCTGTGACTTGTAGAATTTGAAGCAGTATGTTCATTTATTGATTTTTCTTTATTTTTATCCGACGCGTCAAGGAATGGATTTACAACATGATATTTTCCCTCACCTTTATTCTTAACGCTAAAATCAAAGGAAACATCTCCCCTTGCCCATTCTTTGATAAGCTTGCTTCCATCAATAAGGTTAGGCGCGATTTTACCTTTTTCGTCAGCCAAATATCC
This sequence comes from uncultured Eubacteriaceae bacterium, assembly GCA_948441255.1. Lineage (GTDB taxonomy): Bacteria > Bacillota > Clostridia > Lachnospirales > CAG-274 > MGBC114079. The sequence goes on from CAOJPS010000065.1 coordinate 6,000, forward strand.
GCCCTCCGGAAGCTGTTCTTTCATTTTAGCTATGAGTTCGGCGTCCTCCGTATCCTTTCCAAGAATTTCAGCCGCTTTAATTGTTTCGTCATAAAGATTTCTTATAAGCTGAGTATCCATAGCGGCTCCCGGCTGAACGCTTCCCTGTTCTGGTGAACAAGACGCTGCCGTTATAAGATATCCTGTTTTCGGGTCAATAACCAAAAACTGAGTAAAGAAATCGCAGGCGCCTTTCATAAGAGGATAAAACTCCGCAAGATATTCCTCATCTTTATTAAACTGATAATACTGCCAAGCGTGGTCCAAAAGCCATATGCCGCCAGTAGGCCACAATCCTGCCGTAGCATTGTCAATAGGCTGTGTTCCTCTCCAGAGGTCAAAATTATGATGCATAACCCAAGGGTCGCCAGGCTGATAACTGCTATCTCCTCTTGAATTTGAAATTCCATACTGTTCTTTTGCCGTAATGCTTCCGCTCTCGGCAAGGTCAGAAAATACGTCAAGAAGAGGTTTTTCACATTCCGCAAGATTAAGAGGCTGTGCAAGCCAATAATTCATTTCGGTATTAATATTAATAGTATATTTGCCGTTCCAAGAAGGAGATGTACTTGGATTCCATTTACCAGTAAGGTTAAGAGGCTGGCTTATAGCTATTCCGTTAGAACCATCTCTCGAACCAGCAATCAAAAGATATTTTCCATAATTAAAATCCAGTGTGGCAAGCTTGTTGTCACCTTCTGTAAATGTAGATTTAGCGCCTCTGTTTTCTCCGTCTTTTCCGTTAGCCTCATCAAGATTGTTTCCACCAGGCACAGAAAAACCGTTCTCTCCGTTTGGCAAATCTTTTCTCACACGTTTTTCGGTAACAATACCCGTAGGGTCAAAACCATTATTTTCAAGTGATATGTATGTACGCTCAAAAAGCTCTTTATAATCTTTTTCGTGTTCAGCTTTAATTTGCTGATAAGTTTTTCCCTGAATCTTAGAAACATATTTATCACAATCCTGTGCAGGCTTGCTGTCGTCAAGAGTAGTATAATCAACATAATTTGACGCTCCCACAACATAAACAGTCGCTTCATTTCCGCCTTTTATTATAATTTTTTTATTATCTTCCGAAACAGAAACTTGAGAATCAGGAGCATTAACCATAAGTCTTGCCTCAAATTTAATCAGATTTTTTCCTCCCGGCTCATTTGTTTCTTTGCCCGGAACCTTTGCCATAATTTTAATTTGATTATCGCTTATTTTCTCAAAAGACGGACTGTCAAGAAAAGTATGAAGCTCAGCGTTAAAATCAAGTTTTCCGCCTTCCGATTTAATATTTGTGGCAACAGTCTGCGCTGGATAGCTTGCTATAGTTTCCCTTGTATAATGAACGCCATCATAATCATAATCAACCGTAACGGCAGCGTTTTTCATATCAAGCGCTTTTGTATAATTGGTTACGCCGCTGTTTTTTTGCCCAAAATCAAGATAAGTTTCCACAAAAGACTGATAAGACTTTTGTCTGCTCGGCTTTCCAAGGAAATATTTTTCCACCATAGAAACGATATCATATCTGTGTTGAACAGCTTCCGTAGTATGTTCGTTAGATATATTCAGAGCCATATTGGAAATACTCTTATTTTTAAAAGCGGGAAAAGCAGATTGAAAAGCAGCATCGCCGACTATAGCGTCCGCGGAACCTATATCAGCTGGAGTTCCATCTTCTTTTGCCCCTCTGTAATATTTCCAGCCGTCTTTTATTGTTCCGCTTGTAAAGTTTCCATTTTCGTCCTCATAAGGCGAACCAGTCCAAATTGTATCCTCATTAATCTGAATAACTTCTTTATCGATTCCTCCCATAACCATAGCGGCCATTCTTCCGTTTCCAACGGGATAGCCATAAGTCCACATAAGTTCATATTCCGCCCACTTAGTAAGATTCTTTTCTTTGTTTGTACCATCGCTTAATATAGCGGTAGAACCATAAGGCTGCTGATGATTACTTAGTTCCGAGTTACTCTGATTCGGACTAAGTGCGGCAAAACCCTCTTCAATTAACTGATTAGTCCACATAGTATACTCTGGGTCAAAATTTTTTATTTTCGTTTCATAAGCCGATAATTCCTCCGCGCTTGCGGAAACAGAAAAACAAGTATTAACCGAACCCAAAAGTATCGTCGTACTTAACGTTAGCCCAAGTATTTTTTTCAACATACATTAAACCTCCTTAAAAATAATCGTACATTAACATTTATGTCAAAGCTTACACAATTCATTTAGAAATGGCTGTAATATAAGCTAGAACATCATTAAAACTTTCTTAATTCTGGAAACGTTTCTATTTTTGTTTATCAATCAATAATACGTTATATAACATTATCATTAAATTTATTTTAAGAAAACATCAACAAATTAAAAAATTTCACCTTATAGTAATTACACTTAAATTGTAACAAAAAATATTTTACGAGTGCGTAGGCACTGTTTAGCGGCAAGCGAATTGCTAAGCAATTTGCAGCCCGTGCAAATAAAATGATTTTTTTGTAACTTTTAAAGTGTAATTACCTTAAACCGCTATTCTCTTATAACTATATTTTTTATTTTCATATCCTGATTTGAAATTCTCTCAAGAAGAAGCTTAGCGGCATTTTTGCCAATTTCCTCAATGGGCTGAGGAATAAAAGAGCACGGAATATCCAAAAGCCACGGCATATCAATACCATCAAACCCAACAATAAAAATATTTTTCTCACTTATGTTCATAGCCTTCAAAGCTCCAACAACTTGGTCATTATTAGACACAAAAACAGCGTCAGCGTCAGTGTCCAAAATCTTTTTCATTCCCTCAAATCCGCCGTTAACGCTATAATCCTCCTTAACTGAAACAGCACATTCAAGTCCATATTTTAAAAGAGCCTTATAAAACCCTCTTTTTCTTTCCACAGCATTTGAAATATTATCAGGCCCCTCAATAATACCTATTCTTTTCAATCCAAATTTAATTATCTCACACATTTTCTCGTAAACCATAACTTCGTTATCAACCGTAACCGAATCAAAAATATTTTCATCAAGAAGTCTGTCAACAAGTATGCACGAGGTATCTCCAACAATATCTTTAACTCTCTGAGCGTTCTGTCCCAGCGGAAGAAGAATAAATCCGTCAATCATTTTCTTTTTCAGTTCAGTAAGTTTTTTATACTGAACCTCCTCGTTTCCGCCGCAGCCGGCAATAAGAATACTATATCCAAATTTTGAAACAATATCCTCAATTACTTTCATACTAAACATATTTGTCAAACTATGTACAACAACGCCAATAGTCATTGTTTTTTGAGTTTTCATACTTCTGGCGATAGAATTAACCTCATACCCCAATTTTTTTATAGCATATTCAATAAGCATTCGATTTTTATTTTTAATACTGCTGTCACCATTAATATATCGGGATACGGTTCCAACTCCAACTCCTGCTTCCTTAGCAACATCTTTTATAGTTATCAAGGGTCTTTTTCTCCTTTTAGGAAACGTTTCCATTTTTAATCAAAAAAAATAAAATTATTTCACTAGTTTCCATATTCATAAATTATCCTTTACTTAATTATATATTTTTATGTATATTATGTCAACACAAAAATTATAATTTATAAAAAAATAATAAAACTTTAAGGCAATACCGACAAATTATAACAACTCGCAAAATTTTTAACACGAACCAATAAAAAAATCACTTAATATATCAAATTTTTTAAGATTTTATTGGTTATTTTTTTATTGGTTCGCTATAAATAAAACAGATTTGAATAGAAAATATCAGCCAAAACTGTAAAATATTAATTATGCGGTATTGCCCAAAGATTACTGTAAATAATCATTCTTCCTGAGCTAAAAGAAGTTTAGGGTCCATATAATCATCATTATGAGTTAATTTAAACTCTAGATGAGGTCCCAAAAGTGTACTTCTGTAAGACGGTTCTGATATATTGCCTATTACAGCTCCTTCATCAACAATATCCCCCTCTTTAACAAGAACATTGTCCTGAAGCTGGCTGTATGTAGACACCCAGCCATTGCCGTGTTCAATAACAATAGATGTAAGATTTTCCTTATCCTTTGAAACAGATTTAATTTTTCCATCTGCCGACGCCAAAACATCATCGCCGACATTTCCCGATATACAAAGAGAATTATTTGTTCTATACTGGTCAAGCGTTTTGTCATAAACAGCCGTTTCCATGCTATAATCCAAAACAATTTGTCCCGACAAAGGCCAGCTCATTTCCTGAGAATCATCAAAAAAAGCAAATTGATTTTTTGATGTTTTATTGTTTTCAGTTGGCTGTTCCGGCTTATCCGTATTTGTATTGCTTTTTACATTATTCTTTTCTTTTTTGTCATCTTTTGAGGATTTGCTTTCTGTAGCTTTTTCAGTATTCTTTTCTTCTTTCTTAACAATCAACTCATCATTTTTTTGTGTCAAAGCACTATTACCTGTAATTTGATTTTCACGATAACTTTTAACATCACTTTGGTTTGCCTGTTCAACTTGGGCAGATTTTTCCCCATCATTTTTCGGCAATTCAGTTTTCTCCTTGTTTGACGCTATTATTCCTGTCATTGCGATAACTACGGCAGCACAAGAATATACCGCAACCATAAATCCTTTTTTATTAGCGAATTCCTTAAATTTATTTTTTTTCAATAATAACACCTCCGTTAATTATTATTGACTTAAAAAAAAATATTATTCAGAATAACTCAAACAATAATTTAAATTATTTTTATCCGAATGTATTTGACAACTAAAATATATAATTGACAGCTTATGATAGCTTTCAGATATGACCAAAAAACGCTTAATCAGCTGTTTTTTAAAAATTAAAAATTTTTAATTTTCTTTTAATATATATTAAAATTTAATGCTGTATACTGACTATATTAAGGAAATACCACATAATTCAAAAGTAGTCGTCGCTTTCGCTTATTGAATTTAACCTTTTTTTGCAAAATTATTTTTAATGTGAGTTCGATGAAAAATTACAGTGAAACTCAGCGAAACGTAGTTTCGCACGAAAATTTTTGTCAAACTTTTTTTAAAAAGTTTGTGGAGTTTGAGGTGAAACCTCAAGGTTTTTAATGCTTTAAGAGCATTGTTGGAAGTTTGGAACCTTTTTACGATAGAAAAAGGTTCCATTAGTTATAAATTTTCATCGAACTCACGTTATTTTTACTATCTTTTGTCTTGTGTTTCCTAAAAAAGTCAATTACATAAAGGAGGTCATACTGTGAAACTCAAAAAAATTTCAGTGTTAGCATTGTCATTATTTTTATGTTTTGGTTCATCAGTTTCTGCTTTTGGAGAAAACACAAAAATTTTAACAATCTCTGAAGCAGTTGAAAAAGCGTTAAAATACAGTAAAAATCTAAAAAGCTATGAAGAGGAAAATAAAGTCAATGATATTAATATACTCAATACACGGCAAACTCTTTTAAGTTCTGGAGAATCAGAACAAATAGCAAACCTTGCCGTTCAGCTTAAAGAACTATACGCTAAATCCGAGAAAAACAAGCTTTCAGCAGAAGATGAGAAAGAAAACATAGAATATTCAATTTTAAGTTTTTTTATTGACATAATAAACGCAGAAAATAAAGTAAAACTTTTTGAGGAGGAAGTTTCTCTAAAGGAAAAACAACTAAAAATATCAGAAGCAAAAGTTAAATACGGCAGAATTAGCGATAATGACTATAAAAATGAACAGCTTGAATATAAAAATCTGTTAAAGCAAAAAGAAGAACTCCAAAATAATATAGACAATGCGCATACTTCTTTAAATAAAGTGCTTGGCGCTGATTTAAACACAAAACACACTCTTGATTTAGAAGAAAACATTACATATAAAAGTATATTTGATAACGCATCAAATAAAATCAATATTGAATCAACAATAACAATGGCAATAGATAAAAATAATACAATAAAAGCACAAGAAACAGCTGTTGACATCGCCAAATACTCTCTCAGCACATATACATCTGAAACAGGCAGTGATACACGAGCTTCAAAGCTTGCGTCATATAATAAGGAAGTAAGAGCACTTGAAGATGAAAAAACATCACTAAGAGAAAGTATAACCAAAAATTATAATGAAACAGAAAAAAACGAGAACGAATATAAAGCAAATATCGCCGAACTGGAAAATATGAAAAAACAGTTAGAAATCAAAGAATTAAATTTTAAACTTGGTAAATCCACTGAAATTGAAATTGAAGAATATAAATATGAAATCAAAAAACTTGAAAACACAATACAGGAACAAATATACAATCAAGAATTGCTTGTAAGAAAGTTAAAAAATCCTGCTCTTTTATAACAACATTAAACCCTATATTCCTTTATGGCAATACCGCATAATTCGATAAAATAGATTTTAGACAATATTTTTCAGTACAAG
>CAOJPS010000066.1 GCA_948441255.1 uncultured Eubacteriaceae bacterium
ATCAAAGATTTTGTTGCTCGCCCATACAGCCAGGGTGAAACCTCAAGGTTTTTAATGCGTAGGGAGCATTTTTGGAGGTTTAGAACCTTTTTATCGGTAAAGCGTTCCCTTTTCGATAAAAAAAGGTTCCATTAATAATAAATTTTCGTTGAACTTACGTTAAATTAACGTGAGTTCGACAAAAAATTTCAGTAAAACTCAGCGAAACGTAGTTTCGCACAAAAGTTTTTGTCAAACTTTTTTCAAAAAGTTTGTGGAGTTTGAGGTGAAACCTCAAGGTTTTTAATGTTTCAAGAGCATTTTTGGAGGTTTGGAACCTTTTTGCGAAAGAAAAAGGTTCCATTAATAATAAATTTTCGTTGAACTTACGTTAAATTATATATCAGAAAACATTTTTTTTGCAGAACCAATTCTTGAAATTTTAACAACACCAATCCACTTTGCCTATATATATTTTGCCCATATATCAGCAAGAAGATTAAGCCCATCACGGATTTTAGAATTAGTAAGTTCCCCATAACCGATATTATAAGTATTTTCGGGCAAAACAGCTCTTTTAACATCACCCACACAAGACGTCAAAGCGCTTATTTTAATTCCATTTTTAATACAAAGCTCTCTTGCCTCTTTTTCCGGCAGAGAAATATCAAAAAACATATTACAGTAAAATCCTGCCGTATCTCCCGTAATTTTTGTACTTTCAGCCAAAACTGAATTATAGATAGTTTCTTTGACAAACCTTGTTTTTTCTTTATAAACATCACACATATAATTAATATGCTTTTCATAATATCCCATATCTATAAATTTAGATAATGTAACCTGTTCTATTCTTGAAACTCTGTTCAAATACCATTCTTTTTTCTTAAACCACCATTTAACAAAATCTTCCGGAGCAATAATATATCCAATCTTCATAGAAGGAGCAATAGTCATAGAAAAATTTCCAAGATAAATAACATTTTCACCGTTAGAAAGTTCCCATAATGTTTTTTTATTTTTTCCATACTGAAAATCATTATCGCTTGCGTCTTCAATAATATATCTTCCGTTTCCATTTCTAGTCCATTCAATCAAAGCTTTTCTTTTTTCTTCAGAAAGAGTAACCGCCATAGGCAAATCGTGGGTAGGTTCCTGATATAAAACACCGTCCGAAAAATCATTAAGCTCCGAAACAGAAATTCCATCTTTATCATTAGTTACATAACATACGTTACTTCCAACTTGAAGCGCCGCTGACCTTGCCCGATAATTGTAATAATTATTCATAATAATACGTTTTTCAAATCCAAAAAGAATAAAAATCTCCCTCAAAAGGTCTTCATATCCCGGGCCAATTATAATTTGCTCGGTTTTGCACTTTATATTTTGGGTACGAAATAAAAGCCGCCTTATACTTTTTCTAAGACACCAATCCCCCGCTTTTTCTCCGTGCTGAAAAAGCCCTGTATCCTCTTTAATAGTCAGCCTTAAAAGCTTAGACCACGTCTGAAACGGCAGTTTAGATGTTTCAACTCCGTTAGTGCTAAAATTAAAAATTCTGCTTTTCATTTTCCGCTGTTCCTCGTCCCACACTCTTTCAGAGGAAACATAGTAACCGCTGCCCGGTTTAGAAATAATATATCCATCAGAAACTAACTTTTGATAAGCTGTTTCAACAGTTTGTTCAGAAACGCCTATTTCTTTTGAGAGTTTACGCCTTGGGGAGAGCTTTTGAAATTGAATTAAATATCCGTTTTTTATTTCATCAATAATATTATCATAAATCTGCAAATACATAGGTATATTAGATTTTTTGTCAATTTTCATATTATCCCTCCCGTCAATATATATAGTTAATCAAGTTGATTAACTATAATACAAATCATTAATCATTTCCCGCAAAAAAATAAAAAACAGCAGAATTAGTTTTGCAATTTATTATGATTATTATACAAAATACCCTAGTTTTTCAGCAAAAAAATTATAACTTTATTACATAAATAATTATAGCATAAAAAAAATCATTTAAAAGTACCAATTCCGTCAAAAAAGACATTCCAATTTATTATAGTCAACACACGTTCTCCCATTTCTCCTCTTGTAATTTTCCAAAATAAGGATTATACTAATAATAAGGGAATACCCTCTATATACATAAAAGAAAGAAGGAGATAAAATGAACGTCAGAAAAAGCGGAATACTTTTACACCCCACAAGCCTTCCGTCAAAGTATGGAATAGGAGATTTAGGCGAAAGCGCCTATTCTTTTGTTGATTTTTTAAAAAAAGCTAATCAGAGGATATGGCAAATTTTACCTCTAGGTCACACCAGTTTCGGAGATTCTCCCTATCAAAGCTTTTCAACTTTCGCGGGCAATCCGCTTCTCATAAGCATAGACAAACTTATAGAAGAAAATCTTCTAACAGAAGCTGAAGTCGGCGAAATCCCCATATTTTCAGAAACAAAGGTAGAATACGGCAAAGTAATGGATTTCAAATATTCTCTTTTAAGAAAATCTTATTCAAAATTCAAGACAATAACTAATAAAAAATTTCTTTCAGAATATAACTCATTTTGCAAAAAAAATGAAAGCTGGCTTGATGACTACTGCTTATTTATTTCCCTGAAAAACCATTTTATTGAGGAAAGAAAAAACACTTGGGAAACTCCCGAATATAAAGCCTATAAAAAAGCAAACGAAAAAACACTTTCAGAAAACACCATAAACGATTGCTTTTATGGAGCCAGTTGGAATTCGTGGCCCGATGATATCGCCTCAAGAAAAAAAGGAGCGGTTGAAAAGTGGACAAGAAAACTAAAAAATGAAATCGGCTTTTATAAATTCCTCCAGTATAAATTTTTCGAACAGTGGAAAAGCATTAAAAACTACGCCAATAAAAATAATATAGAAATAATAGGCGACATTCCAATATTTGTGGCGGCTGACAGTGCCGACACTTGGAGCAATCCGCGTCTTTTCAGAATGGACTCAAAAGGTTATCCTATAGAGGTAGCCGGAGTTCCGCCAGATTATTTCAGTGAAACAGGACAGCTTTGGGGAAATCCTCTCTATGATTGGCAATATCACGAAAAAACAAAATATGACTGGTGGGCTAAAAGAATAAAAAATATGTTAAGCCTTGTGGATACTGTACGCATAGACCATTTCAGAGCTTTCGACTCCTATTGGTCAATTCCTTATGGTTCAGAAACGGCTGTAACCGGCGAATGGAAAAAAGGCCCAGGAGCCAAATTTTTCAGAACAATAGAAAAATCACTGGGAATAGGTTCTCTTCCAATAATAGCTGAGGATTTAGGAGATTTAAACAAAGAAGTAATAGAATTAAGAGATGAGCTTGGTTTTCCAGGAATGAAAATACTTCAATTCGCTTTCGGAAGCGGAGCAAAAAATGAATACCTTCCCCACAATTATAAAGGAACAAATTTCATAGTGTATACGGGAACTCACGACAATGACACAACTCTCGGCTGGTACACTTCCACAAATGAGGAAACAAGGGATTATGCCAGACGTGTTTTAAATGTAACAGGCAGCGATATAGCGTGGGATTTAATAAGAGCCGCTTTTGCCAGCATAGCGGATACAGCTGTAATTCCGCTTCAAGACGTGCTTTGTCTAAATTCCGACGCGCGAATGAACACTCCTGGAATTTCAGGAGGCAATTGGCAGTTCCGTTTCAAAGACGGTCTTTTAACTGATGAGAAAGCACAGGGTCTTGCCTACTTCACCGAATTATATAACAGACAATAAAAGCCTCCGAAAATCAATTCGGAAGCTGCTCTTTAAAATCAGCGAAACGTAGTTTCGCACAAAAGTTTTTGCCTCGCTTTTTTCAAAAAGCGAGCAGAGTCCCCGACAAAGCCTCAAGGTTTTTAACGCTCAAAGAGCATTTTTGGGGGTTTGGACCCTTTTTATCGGGAAAGCGTTCCCATTTCGATAAAAAAAGGGTCCAATTAAATATAAACTTCATCGAACTCACGTTATTTTATAGTAATACCTTTCACACTCTTTCTCTTATACCAAACAAAACAACTTCCGATTTTCTCAAAGATTCTTTAACGTCAATAACCCTTTGATTTGAAGACCCTTTCCAATGCAAAGAGCCATCCTTAAACTTCTCAATAAACTTTCCGTCAACAATAACATCAACATACGGAATAAAATCAATAGTATTAATATTCTCCCACAAATATCCCGTATAAAGCCATATATTCTTTTGAGGATAGTTTTCTTTTACTTTTCTTATAAACTTTCCCACACAATCTCTGTTGCCTTTAAAAAGAGGGTCACCGCCGCTTAAAGTAATCCCGTCTATATAATCTTTATTAAGTTCCGAAAAAATTTCTTTTTCAGCGTCCTCATCAAACTCAATCCCATCATCAGGATTCCACGTAACAGGGTTATGACAACCAAAACAATGGTGCTCACAGCCCGACACCCACAAAACAACTCTCAGTCCGCAGCCGTTAAGCATATCATCCTTTGTAATATTATGATATCTCATCACAAAAATTCCTTTCAAAAATCTATAAGACCGTGGGACTAGTCCCTTGACCCATAACGCAAAGCACAAGCTTTGCTAAAGAAAAAATATCGGCGGTGGTTTCGCCGCTATTTTTTAAACAGCGAAACGTAGTTTCGCGCAAAAATTCTTTGCCTAGCTTTCTTTTAAGAAAGCTAGCAGGGTGTGGGACAGCGTCCCACGATTTTAACTTTTTATCGCTCACATACTTTTTCTGTCATTAATTTCCGCCATTTTAGCGGAATTAAGCCTTGTGTCCCCGTGAACTCTGGAATAACTAAGATAACCGTTCATTCTGTCAATCTTTGTAAGATTACCGCTTCCGCATCTTGGACATACGTCCATAGAAAGTTCCTCATATCCACAGTTGTCGCAATAAGACAGCGCAAGATTGACGCCCTCATAAAATCCCATTTTCATAGCCCTTCTCACAAGGGTTTTAACAGCTTTTACATTGTAGTCCACAGGATATTTAACATATTGTATCTTGCCGCCGTTAAGAAGATTCCAAAATCTTTTCTCAAGGTCTTGTTTTTTAATAGGAGAAATATCCTCTCCAACGTGACAATGAAAAGAATTGCTCACATACTCTCTGTCAGAAACATCAGCCACAATACCATATTTTTTTCTAAACTGCTTAACCTGCAAACCGCATAAACTTTCCGCCGGAGTTCCATAAATAGCGTATAAAATTCCGTCCTGTTTTTTAAACTCCTCGGTTTTTTTATTAATATACTCCATAACCTCCAAAGCAAACTGTCCGTCTTCGGCAATAGATTTATGATTATAAAGTCTTTGAAGCTCATTTAAAGCGGTAATACCAAAAGATACGGTAACATATTTCAAAAGCGGTTTAATCTTTTCATTTGGTTTCAAATGTCCGCCGTAAAACCCTCCCTCACAATAAGCGAGAGGATTTGTAGAAGCTTTCATTTCACCAAGATATTCAAGCGTTCTTATATGTAAACTTCTAATCATCTCAAGATAATAGTCCAAAACCGAATAAAAATCTTTGCTTTCGGCTCTTGCCTTAGCCAAAATCATAGGCAGATGCAAAGAAATGGCTCCAGCGTTCCAGCGTCCAACAACAATAGGCTTGTCCATATCGTCCAAAGGAGAAATACCGCCCTTTTCAAACCATAAAGACAAAAAAGCACGGCAGCCCATAGGGCTTATAACCACACCATAGTTTTTATAAGCATCAGCCACATAACTGTCACCAGATAAACTCAGCCAATCAGGATACATAGTTTTTCTTGAGCATTCAATACCAGCCTCAAAAACCTCCTCAAGTTCTCCGCCCTCTCCGTGGAGATTTTCATCATAAAGGAAAACTATTTTAGGGAAAAGAACGGGTTTTTTGCGGTCAGCCTTTCCCTGTCCGTTTTTATGAACCTCAAGAGCGGTAATAGAAGCCATTTTAGCGAATTTGCTTCTTCCAAGACCAAGTGTAATAGTAACAAAAGGATAATCTCCCCTTGAAGAGCCAACCGAGTTGAGTTTATACTCAAGCCCTTGAAAACCTTGCTCAAACTCTCTCTTAACTTTTCTCTCCGCTTTTCTCTCAGCATATAAATAATCCTCTTCAAAAAGCTTATAGTCATTACAATGTTTAATTATATCAATAATCTCATCATAGTATTTTTTAAAGCTTTTTTCAGCATAAGGAGCGAGAATTTTATCTATCTCCGGAACAGTAAATCCCCCATACTGCTGAGCGGCTGTAGACAAAACCACATCACCTATAACGTCAAAAGCGACAGCAAGGGTTTTAGGTTCATTATACCAGAGATTACCCATTTCAAAACCGCCGTTAAGCACGCTTTCCATATCAAAAAGGCAGCAATTCATAGTATCTCTCCGTGAGGCCATATCGTGAATATAAATATACCCATCTTTACAAGCCTGCAATTCTTCTGTAGTCAAAAAGAATTTCTGATACAATTCTTTATTAAGATGATTATAAATAAGGCTTCTTTTTGTAGCCACAAGAGCGCTGTCAGTGTTGCTGTTTTCCTTATCGCCTATATACATAATCGACTGAGCTTTCTGATAAACATCATCAAGCATATGAACAAAATCCTTTTTATAATTTCTATAATCCTTATAGCTTTTGGCAACTTTAGGCTCAACCACTTCCAAAGCGCTTTCAACAAGATTATGCATAGTTTGAATAGGAACGTCTGAAAGTCCGTTTTTATCAATTTCATTTATAACAAAGTCACAAATCTGATTAATCTCACTGTCTTTAAATTTATACATAACCCTGTCAGCCGACTTAGTAACGGCGGCGGCAATTTTTTTCCCGTCAAAATCCTCAAGAGTGCCGTCTTTTTTAATAATTCTAACCATACAAAAAACTCCTTTCAGATTATGCTGTGTTTCCATAACATTATACTTCAAGCAAAGTATTTTGTAAATAACATAAAATAACATCAAGTAACATATAGTAACATATAGTAACATATAGTAACAAAAAGTAACATTTATAGTCAAATCACTTGAAAATGAGCAAAAGTGACTTGCCTATATAGTCAGCAAAATCAAAAAGGGCAAGATACGCGGCAGAAACACCCTAACATATCTTACCCCTCAAATCCACAGCGGAAAATTATCTTATCACCTCAACGGATAAAGTAACCTTTTCACCATTGATATTCCATTCTTTGCTTATACCGCCGATTCCTTCCTCAATCTCAAGGGCTAAAACGTCATTTTTAATACTGTCGCCATTTCTGTCAAAAATTTCTTTTATTCTAGAGTTACCCTCGTGATATACTTTTATTCTGTCAAGCACATCAAAATCAGCGTCTTTGCGCATAGTCTGAATTTTGCTTATAATCTCACGAACAAAGCCTTCCTCAATAAGCTCATCTGTCAATGTAATATCAAGAACCACCGTAACATTTTTGTCACTTTCAGCGACAAAGCCCTCCGTTTGAGCATTGTCAATCAAAACATCGCCCTCCGCAAGCTCAATATTCTCTCCGTCAGCGGTAAATTTAATAGTACCAGTTTCCTTAAGTTCTGTCATTAATTCCGTACCATTTGAGTTTTTAAGATACTCGCCAATTTTAGGAACAAGCTTTCCGTATTTTTTACCAAGAGTACGAAGCTGCGGCTTAAAGGAATAACTTGTAAAAGAAGACACATCATCTGTAAAGCACATTTCCTTAACGTTAAGTTCTTCTGTAACAATGTTTCTGTACATTTCAGGAAGTTCCTTATCTGCCTTAACAAACATTTTTCCAATAGGCTGACGATTTTTAATTCCAGAAGTATTTCTCGCGGCACGTCCAGCAACCACCATACTAAGGACAAGTTCCATATTGCTTTCAAGTTCCTCATCAACATATTCAGAATGATATTCGGGAAAATCGCATAAATGAACACTTTCAGGAGCGTCAGAATTAACCTTTCTCACAATATTCTGATAAATATTCTCTGCCATAAAAGGAACATAAGGAGCGGAAAGCTTTGTAAGTTCTGTCAAAACTGTATATAAAGTCATATAAGCGTTCACTTTGTCAGCAGGCATATCTTTGCCCCAAAACCTCTCGCGTGAACGGCGGACATACCAGTTGCTCAGTTCATCGACAAAATCACTCATAGCCCTTGCTGACTCTGTGATTTTATATTCAGCAAGACAATCGTCAACAAGTTTAATAAGAGAGTTCAGTTTAGAAAGCACCCACTTATCCATAGGAGGCAATTTGTCATATTCAAGAGTATAATCATTAGGATTAAAGTTATCAATATTAGCGTAAAGAACAAAGAAAGCGTAAGTATTCCAAAGGGTTCCCATAAATTTTCTCTGTCCCTCATTCACCGCCTCCTCATAAAAACGGCTTGGCAGCCAAAGAGCGCTGTTTGTATAGAAATACCACCTAACAGCGTCAGCGCCCTGTTTATTAAGGACAGACCACGGGTCAACAACATTTCCCTTGTGCTTGCTCATTTTCTGACCGTCTTTATCCTGAACAAGCCCCAAAACAATAACATTCTCATAAGGAGCCTTATCAAAAAGCAAAGTTGAAATAGCCATAAGAGTATAGAACCATCCTCTTGTCTGGTCAACAGCCTCCGATATAAAGTTAGCGGGGAAATTCTGTTCAAAAGCTTCTTTGTTCTCAAAAGGATAATGCAGCTGGGCAAAAGGCATAGAACCCGAATCAAACCAGCAGTCAATAACCTCCGAAACACGTTTCATTTTCTTTCCGCACTTAGGACAATTTAAAAACACATTATCAATATAAGGCTTATGAAGTTCAATATCATCAGGACAATTGTCACTCATAGCCTTAAGTTCCTCAATACTTCCAACAGCGTGTCTATGTCCGCACTCACACTCCCATATAGGAAGAGGAGTACCCCAATATCTTTCACGGCTCAAACCCCAATCAATAACATTTTCAAGGAAATTTCCAAAACGTCCGTGTTTAATATTATCAGGCATCCAATTAACAGTTTCATTATTAGCCATAAGTCTGTCACGAACAGCGGTCATTTTAATAAACCAAGTATCTCTGGCGTAATAAAGCAAAGGAGTATCGCATCTCCAGCAGAAAGGATAGCTATGCTCAAAAGGAAGCGCGGCAAAAAGTTTACCGCATTCTCTAAGATTGTCAATAATAAGTTTGTCAGCGTCTTTAACAAACATACCTTTCCAAGGTGTTACAGACTCAACAAATTTACCCTGCTCGTCAACAAGCTGAACAAAAGGCAAGTCATAATTTCTTCCAACTTTAGCGTCATCCTCACCAAAAGCGGGAGCGATATGAACAATACCAGTACCGTCAGTAAGCGTAACATATGAATCGCAAGTAACAAAATAAGCTTTTTTATCAGGCGAAACAAAATCAAATAAAGGCTCATACTCCATATATTCAAGTTCTTTGCCTTTCATTGATTTAATAACTTGAATCTCCTTATCGCCAAAAACAGACGATACCAAAGCGTCAGCAAGGATAAAAAGTTCATCTCCGTATTTAACCTCAACATAATCCTCTTTAGCGTTTACACAAAGAGCCACATTTGAAGGCAAAGTCCAAGGCGTTGTAGTCCAAGCGAGAAAATACTTATTATCAGTATCCTTAACCTTAAACTTAGCTACAGCGGAAACCTCTTTAACATCTTTATATCCCTGAGCCACCTCGTGACTTGAAAGAGCCGTTCCGCATCTTGGGCAATAAGGAACAATTTTATGACCCTTATACAAAAGGTCTTTATCCCAAATTTGTTTCAAAGCCCACCATACAGACTCAATATAGCTGTTATGATAAGTGACATATGGATTATCCATATCAGCCCAAAAGCCAACTCTGTCACTCATCTCACGCCACTCGTTCTCATATTTGAAAACACTTTCCTTGCATTTTTTAATAAAAGGCTCAACGCCGTAATTTTCAATCTGAGGTTTTCCGCTTATACCAAGAACCTTTTCAATTTCAAGCTCAACAGGCAAACCGTGGGTATCCCAGCCGGCTTTTCTCAAAACCTTAAAACCTTTCATAGTCTTATATCTGGGAATAATATCTTTAACAACACGAGTAATAATATGCCCGATGTGCGGTTTTCCGTTAGCTGTAGGAGGCCCGTCGTAAAAAGTAAAAACAGGGCTTCCCTCTCTTTTTTCTATACTTTTCTGAAATATATTATTTTTTTTCCAAAACGATAAAATTTCTTTTTCTCTCTCAACAAACTCCAAGTTTGTTGTCACCTTATCATACACAGTAAATACCTCCTTAGACAGGCTTTTTTAAATTTTAGGCAATACCGCATAATTCAATAAAACAGGTTTGAGATGATATTTTTCAGTGCAAGGAAAAAGCTCGCAATCATAGTCGGAGCCTATGATAAGAGGTTTTGACACAGCAATGGAAAATATCAGCCAAAGCTGTGAAATTATAATTATGCGGTATTGCCTTTAGACATATCCTTAAACATATGTGCGTACTTAACCTTTATTATACAAGGTTTGCCCATTATATGTAAAGGACTTTTTTAAAAATTTTTAACGTAAGTTCGACGAAAAATCGCAGTAAAACCCAGCGAAACGTAGTTTCGCACAAAAGTTTGTGGAGTTTGAAGCTGGTCACAAAATCAAAGATTTTGTTGCTCGCCCATGCAGCCAGGGTGAAACCTCAAGGTTTTTAATGCGCAGGGAGTGTTTTTGGGGTCTGCTCACACAATCTTTATTCTATGAAAAGACTTTTTCCCTTTCTGAATCAAAACCTCGTCATTTTCAAGCATATCATAGGTTATAACAAAATCGATACTATCAATCTTTTTATCAGCGACTTTAACTCCGCCTTGTTTTATAAGCCTTCTGGATTCTCCTCTTGACGGGCTTAGTTTAATCTTTTCCAAAGCCTCAATAATTCCAATACCGTCACCAAAATCCTCCTTTGAGATTTCAGTAGTCGGAACAGAACCTCCAAGTCCGGCTCCGGCAAAAAGTGAGCGAGCGGCATTTTGAGCTTTTTTCGCCTCATCACTCCCGTGAACAATTTTAGTAAGCTCAAAAGCAAGAACCTCTTTAGCGTGGTTAATCTTGCTGTCTTTAAGAGCGGAAAGTTCCCTAACCTCGTCCATAGGCAAAAATGTCAAAAGTCCAAGACATTTTCCAACATCTCCGTCGTCAATATTTCTCCAATACTGATAAAACTCATATGGAGTAGTTTTATCAGGGTCAAGCCAAACAGCGCCTTTCTGAGTTTTTCCCATTTTTCTGCCGTCGCTTGTAGTAAGAAGTTTAAAAGTAAGACCATAAGCGTCTTTATTCTCAACACGTCTTATAAGGTCGACGCCGCCAAGAATATTAGACCACTGGTCATTTCCCCCAAGCTGCATTTTACAGTTATAGCGTCTGTTCAATTCAAGGAAATCATAGCTTTGCATAAGCATATAGTTAAACTCAAAGAATGACAATCCTTTTTCCATTCTTGTTTTAAAACATTCGGCGGTAAGCATTCTATTCACTGAGAAATGAACGCCTATTTCCCTTATAAACTCAATATAGTTAAGATTTCTCAGCCAATCGGCGTTATTAACGATTATAGCTTTATCCTCCGAAAAATCTATAAACCTTGAAAGCTGTTTTTTAAAACATTCAACATTATGAGAAATCTCATCATCATTCATCATTTTTCTCATATCGGTACGGTCGGTAGGGTCACCCACCATTCCCGTTCCGCCTCCAACAAGGGCTATAGGTCTGTGACCCGCCTTCTGCATATGGCTCATAGCCATAACCGTCAGAAAATGTCCGACAGTCAAGCTGTCAGCGGTAGGGTCAAATCCAATATAAAAAGTAACCTTTTCGTTTTCAAGCAATTTAATTATCTCATCCTCGTGGGTTGTCTGTTCAACAAACCCACGTTCTTTTAAAGTATCAAACACATTCATCTTTTCAATTCTCCTTTTATTTTTTTACTAAGAAAAACCTTGGACTTTCAGCCCAAACCCGACTTCCTGGTCAGTGTTTTTGGCTCCGCCAAAAATCGGCTTGCGCCGACCGCACTTCTTTGCGGCACTACTTGAAAGAAAGAAGCAAAGAACTTTTACGCGAAACTGCGTTTCGCAAGATAAAACATTAAAATTAACGTGAGTTCAACGAAAAATTACAGTGAAACTCAGCAAAACGTAGTTTTGCGCAAAAGTTTTTGTCAAACTTTTTTTAAAAAGTTTGTGGAGTTTGAGGTGAAACCTCAAGGT
>CAOJPS010000067.1 GCA_948441255.1 uncultured Eubacteriaceae bacterium
TGCTATTTTAGGGTCAAACTGAGTTCCGCTTCCTTTTTTAATTTCCATTATCACATAATTCATATCAAGATGCTTACGATACACGCGATTTGATGTCATAGCGTCAAAAGCGTCTGCGATACCTATAATACGAGCGTTAATAGGAATTTCTTCTCCTTTCAATCCTTTTTTATAACCTTTTCCGTCATATCTCTCGTGATGATATCTAGCACCGTCTGCCACACTTTCCACAATAGTAAAATCCTTTAAAATCTCCGCTCCTATTTCAACGTGTGACTTCATAAGATTATATTCCTCATCTGTTAGTCTTGAAGGTTTATTCAATACTGAATCAGGAATACCTATTTTACCTATATCGTGCAATAAAGCAGTTTTTCTCAAATTTTCACAGCGTTCCTCGTCCCAGCCGAGCTTTTTCGCAATCATCACCGAATATTCAGCTACCCTTTCAGAATGTTGACTTGTATTTCCATCTTTAGCGTCCACAGTTTTAGCGATGGCTATTATTGTTTCATTTCCCATTTCCGTCTGTTTTTTCGCTATAGCAAGTTTACGCTTTTCCTCTTCAATAGTTTTATTAAGGCGCAGTCTTGTTAAAAACCAAGAAAACCAAACAATAACCAAAACACAAATTAATACAAAATATATTTTAAACCACCAATTTTCAAAAAATCCCATTTCTTTTTTAATTTTATATGACGCCGCCGAAACTACTTTTGATTTTCGGCCGTCTAAAACTTCCAAATGAAAAGTATAATCTCCAGAGGGCAGATTTGTATAAACAACATTTTTCATTTCACTTTGACTAACAATTACAGGCTCATTGTCAAACCCTTCCAAATAATATCTTACATAAAGGTCGTTAAGGGAGTAATTAAGCAAAACAGGAACAATCTCTATTACTTTAGCGCTCCTGTCAAAATGTGTAACATCACTTCTGTTGACATAATATTTACTGCCGTCCACGTTCATATATTTAACTTTTATTCGATATGACTGCTCTTTTTTGTTATATTCATTTATATTTAAGAAATAACAGCCTCTTTTACAAGGAAGATATATATTTCCGTTTTCATCAATATAATTTTGCGCGTTTGGAGTAAGAAAACTGTTCAAACCTGTTTTTGAGTTAATAAGCTGATAGTCCGAAGTTCCGCCATATAAAAGCGAGTTTTTGTCAGCGACATAAATTCCCGCTCCGCCAAGTATCCATAAAGTGTCTTCCCCAACATTCAATATATCATAATTATCATAATAAGGAAATTTGTCCAAAATTCTTACATTATACGAGTTATCCATATAACAGACAGAGCTTCCTGTAACCAAAAAAACCCCATTTTTATCCGGAATTATTTTAAAAATAGCCTCTGAGCCAAGTCCATCTGTTTTCTTAATTTCCCTAACAATACTGCCATTTTGAATAAGCGCTATTCCATCACCATTCGTCCCCGCAAGCAGAGTACCATCTTCTTTCTCAAATATGGTCAATATTTCCAAATCATCAATACCGTTATTTATTTTTAGCGTCTTTAATAATTTACCGTCCTTTATAAAAATCAAACCATTATCACAGGAAACCGCCATTGTACCATCTTTCAATTCTTGAATACAGTAAAACCTATCCGCCGATATGCCTGTTTGTTCATTATATGTAAAAATCTGTCCATTTGGATATACCTCAAAAATCTCATTTTTTTCAAAAGGACAAATCCAAAGATGATTTAAAGAATCTGTTTTAAGATATTTAATCTTTTTCCCTTCTAACCTCTTAATCAATTCATTTTCAGTGATTTTATTATATGAAGCATCAATAATATCTAAACCGTCATCTGTTCCAAAATAAATTTTATCCTGCCATTTTGTCACAGCGTTCACTGAAACCTCTTCAAGTCCAGCTTGCTTATATATATCTATAAAATCTGATTTACAAAGTTTTAAAAGTCCTGATTCTGAAGAAGCAAACCACAAATTCCCTTGATAATCCATAGTCATATTATTAACAAGACCGCTGAAATTGTCGGTATTGACATAATGAAAATTGCCTTCACTATCCAAATGACCTATTCCGCTGTTCGAGCAAATCCAACTTTTTCCGTCCTCACATAACGTCAAAGACTCAATATCTTTTAAAGTACCTGTTTCAATTTTTCTTAATTGTTTAAATGTCCCTTCAGATACATCAAAACAATCAATATAATTTCCAGAAGTTCCAACATACAGTAGCCCTTTTTCATCAAACATACAACAAGTATAACGCTCATATGAATTATCTATCGAAATCTCTTGTAAAATATTTAAATCTTTCAAAAGAAAAATTTTTCCATCATTTGTTACAGAAGTATAGCCGTTTTCCGAAGAAGAAATGCTGTCAGCACATATAATATCAGGCATATTTTCTATAATTTTCAAACCACCGTCAAGAGAAAATACACATAAAGTCTTAGAAGTGCCAACATAATAATTTCCATTTGAATCATTACCTATACATCGAACAGAATCTCCTGGCAAACCACTTTTGCTGTCAACAATATTGCTTATATTTTCATTAACACATATAGACAAGCCATTATCATCAGTCCCAATCCAAAGTCTGCTTTCCTCGTCAACAAAAAGACAGTTCACATTTTTCACACACTTAAATTCGCTCATTTTATAAAATTTAGCCCCATCATATCGATAAAGCCCGTCATTTGTACCAATCCACAAAAAACCATCACTTGTTTCAGCTATATCGTTTGCTGTTCCTCCAAGCAAACCATCAGCATTATTATAAAATGTAGGGACATAAAAATCCGAACATTTAAAAATTTCATCCGCATATACATTTTTGCATAAAAATGCCGAACTGAATACTATTCCTCCCGTCAGCAAAATTCCACACAAAAAACAATTTAACAACTTTGCCTTATCTTGCTTTCTTTTACAAAAACTTTCGCGCTTAACAATACAATATATTAAAAGCACAGATACTCCTTTATCCAAAAAATCCACGCAAAATTCTCCAACAACAGAACTTACAAATACAGGTACTCCATAATATCTAAGCATATCAAAAACGCCGTTACCCCACACATTTTCTGTATAGCCTCCAAAAAACAAGCAATTAAAAGGCGCCGAAATAGCTGTTGATACAGCGGCAACTATCATACTGCTGGTAAAAGCGCCAAAAAAACTACTCATCAATCCTTTTTTCATACAAAGCCCCATAGTTATTCCAATCGCTGCCCCCGTAAATATATACGCGTAAGAGGCGGCATTACTAGCCCCATATATTATATTACCAGTCGCACCTATTATCGCCCCGCATATAGGACCTAAAAAATAAGCCGACAACCCTGTTCCTATAAAATCAAGCCATAGCGGAAGGTTCATTTTTTCCGCCTCCATTTTTCCTATATAATTAATTAAAATACAAACTACAACAAACAAACAAATCTTCCATACTTCTTTATCTTTCATTTTTAATTTATCCTTCCAAAAAAACTTAACAACAGACTTTTTTTATTTTATGAAAATTGATGTAAAATTCCCAAAAAATCTAATATTCAAAAATTCCAATACCACACCAGTTTATTTTAATATTAACATAAATAAATAAAATTTTGTCCAAATTTATTTAAAATGCTGTTTTTTTGTCTAAAATACAATTATTAATACACAAAAAGGGATTTTAATATTTATAAAAATCCCTTTTTCCTCTTTTAGTTTTCAGATACACTCTATTTATTGTTTCGTACTAAAAATTTTGCGATTTGCTATATTATCGTAATTTTTAACATATGGTAATGAAAAAACAAACTCACATCCTTTATTTAGCTCACTATTAACCGTAATAATCTCTTTATGAGCCAAAATAAATTCTTTAACAATAGAAAGTCCTATTCCATTACCCATTTTATCTTTACCCCTTGAAACGTCAGCCTTGTAAAACCTATCAAATACTCTTTTTCTATCTTCCTCAGAAAGACCTCTGCCATTATCCCTTATATGAACAAAAACCTTTTTATCTTTCTTTTCAGTTTCAATAAAAATTTCTCCGCAAACATCCGTAAATTTAACAGCGTTATCCAAAAGATTATAAATAACTCTTTGAATTTTTTCATAATCCGCTTTGACAAAAACAATTTTATCCTGAAAAGTAACTCTTAAATTAATCTTTTTACTTATAATACGGTTTTCAAAATTAAAAATCAATTTTTTTATAAGCTCATTAATATCAAATTCCGATAAGTTTAAATTAGTTTCTTTATTGTCAATACTGTTTATATTAACCATATTATTAGCTAAAGCCGCAAGTCTTTCCGACTCGTCAAGAACTATCCTCAAATAATGCTCTTGTTTTTCCTTAGGAATTGTGCCGTCAATAATCGCTTGAACAAAACCTTTCATTGAAGTAAGCGGCGATCTTAAATCGTGAGAAATATTCGATATAAATTCTCTTCGTGTTTTTTCTTGTTCATTAAGACTTTCCGCCATATCATTAAGACTATTCGCTATTTGAGCGATTTCATCATAACCTTTAACAGAAATTCTTTTTTCAAAATCACCATTCGCTATAACTTTAGCGGCATTATTAATTTCCCTCAAAGGCTTTGTAACTCTTTTAGAAAGAATATAAATAAAAATAAAACCCAACACACCAACAGCAAACGTAATCAAAAAAATTATTTTATAAGCTCCATAGGAAAGTTTCTCAAGTTCTGTCAAGGGAGAATTCATAAAAATAGCGCCTATAATCTCACCTTTCACAATAACAGGATATCCAACAGAAAGTACAGGTTTATCAAATATACCTCCCAAATAACCGTCTGTTTCAACAATTTTTCCTTCAACAGCCTGTTTTATTTCATAGGAAGCAACACGTTCACCAAGCCATTTTATATCAATATCATTAGAAATAATACTAATTTTATAATCAGAGTCAAAATAAATAAAACTAGCGTCAAGGTATTCATCAAGAAACTCAATTTCACTATTAAGTTTCTCTTTATCGAAAAAGCCACCCCAATAATAAGATTCTTCCAAAACCTGAACAATTTTTTTCCCTTGTTCAACAAGCATATCTTTTTTTTGACTCTCAAAATACACATTAAAAGCTTTTGTAAGTCCCATTGTAATTATAATAAGACTTGCTAATAATATTATCATATAAAATAAAAATAACTTGCTGAAAATGGAACGCATAAAAACACCCCTGACAAAAATTAACTCCACAAAGTGTCAAATTTTCTTTTTACAGCATTTTTGCGATTGTTTGTTTTTTCCTCGTCAAAAACATAGTAACCCGATTTAAAAGTTATAACGTCGCCTTCTCTAACATTATCAGAAATCAAATTTATTTCTATATTTACAATATCTTCGCTGTCAGCTTTTTCACATACAGCAAATTTTCCCTCAAATCTATCAATTATATAATCCATAGAATCACCCTATTTCAAAAAATCCTCTCTTTGAGGTGAAAAAACATCAATAAGAACTCCTCTATCACTAAGAACCTTGCAGCCGTGAATTATATTTGGCGGAATATAAACTGAATCACCAACTCCGACAATCCTTGTTTCATCTCCAACAGTATATTCAAATTCCCCCTCAATACAATAGCTTGCCTGTTCGTGTTCGTGAGTATGGGGCTTTCCAACTCCTCCGTTTTCAAAAATAACTTCAACAAACATAAGCCCGCCTTTATGCGCCTTTACTTTTCTATAATTTTTTCCATCCTCAAGAACTTCAAGTTCAATATCTTTATCATAAAAAAAATTCGTCATAAAAAATCCTCCAATATTATTTATTCATTCGTGACCTATACACATAAAGCACAAGCAATAAAACAAGAAAAAACACAAGAACAACAACCGTAGCCTGAAAGTCTTGAATAGCTATAAGAATAGCAATAACAGCGCTGATAGCACTAAGTCCATATAAAATCATAACAGCTTGCCCGTGAGAATATCCGCTGTCAATAAGTCTATGATGCAAATGCCCTCTGTCAGGACTCATTATTGGCTTATGATTAACAGCTCGCCTAATCATAGCAAAAAGCGTATCAAGTATAGGTAAAGCCATAGCCAAAACAGCTATAACAACGGATAAAACAGCATAGCTTTTATAAACACCGATACAAGAAGACACTGCCAAAACATATCCAAGAAAAGTAGAACCTGTATCACCCATATAGACCTCAGCCGGGCTAAAATTTCTCGGAAGAAAACCAAGGCAGGCTCCGGCAAGGGTAGAAGTTAATACAACCGCTGTTGTTGTTCCCGAAATTATACACAGCACTGACAAACAAAGAGCGGCAATAGAAGTAACGCCGGCGGCAAGTCCGTCAACTCCATCAATAAGATTAACAGCGTTTATAACTCCAATTATCCAAATAATAGTAATTGGAGCATTAAAACTTTTAAAATACTCCCAATAAGGCCACATAATAACATCAATTCTTGTACCCGTACAAACAACTATAACAGCAACTAAAATTTGAATTAAAAATTTAAATTTAGCGCTAAGTTCATACACATCATCAAGCATTCCCAAAACTACTATTATAAATCCACCAATCAAAAACCCCATAAACTGTACAGAAATAAATTCCTCAACAAAAGGAGTAAGCAACAGAACAGTTATCATAAATCCAAGAACTATCGCTATTCCTCCCATCCTCGGCATAGGCTCCGAATGAAGTCCCCTTGACTTAGGATAATCAATAGCCTTCAATCTAAAGGCCATTTTTTTCGCGAAAGGCGTTGTTAATAGGGAAATCGCAAAAGAAGTAGCAAAAGCCGCCATATAAAGTAACCAATTATGATTCAAGGCAATTACTCCTTCCCTATTTTGTTCCGTAAAGTCTGCTTCCCACATCACCAAGGCCAGGGAAAATATAACCGTCTTCAGTAAGATATTCGTCAAAAGCAGCAGTATATATGTCAACATCTGGGTGGTCTTTCTGCACACGTTTAACTCCATCTGGAGCGGCAATCAAACAAAGATATTTTATCTTTTTAATTCCTCGTTCCTTAATAAACTGAATAGCGGCAGAAGCAGTACCTCCTGTAGCAAGCATTGGGTCAAGAACAAAAATTTCACAATGCTCGGCATCTTCAGGAACTTTACAAAAATACTCAATAGGCATTAATGTATTTGGGTCACGATATAACCCAATATGACCAAGTTTAGCGTTTGGTATTAAAGAAAGAATACCTTCCGCCATACCTATCCCTGTTCTAAGTATAGCCACAACTCCTATTTTATTTTCAAGAATCTTCCCTTTTGTTTCACCCAAAGGAGTTAAAACAGTAGTATCGTCAAGAACCAAATCCCTTGAGGCTTCATAACATATTAAAGAAGAAATTTCAGAAACAAGTTCTCTAAATTCTTTATTTGAAGTATCTTTATTTCTAAGCTTTGTAATTTTACTTTGAATAAGCGGGTGGTCTAATATATATAAATTACTCATAAAGACTTCCTCTCTTTCTTTTAACTTATAGCAAAACAATAAAATAATGCCTTTGACAAATTATAAAAAACTGATATATTCAATCATTATTTTGTTGTTTTGTTCTGAAAATTTTGAGTATTGCTATAAAATTGTTAAAATAAAAATTTAATTATCGTTCTCTTCCATCATATTTATTCTTCTTATATGACGTTCATCATTTGAAAATTCTGTATTTAGGAAAGCGTCTACAATTTCAACAGCAAGTCCTGGGCCGACAACCCTTCCGCCCATAGCTAAAATATTAGCGTTATTATGTAAGCGAGTCGCTTTAGCGGAAAATACATCGTGACAAAGAGCCGCACGAATGCCCTTAATCTTATTAGCGGTAATTGAAATTCCAATACCTGTACCGCAAATTAAAATACCTTTTTCGCATTCTCCTGACGCAACAGCATTAGCAACTTTTTTGCCATAAATAGGATAATCTGTTGATTTATCATCATATGTCCCAAAGTCTTTATATTGAATATTATTTTCCTCAAAATATTTTATTATTTCCTTTTTCAGCTCAAAACCACCATGGTCACAGCCTATACCTATCATTTTCAACACCTCTTTAAATTATTTATTTTTATCAACAATTTCTTTTACACACATATAAATCTCATCAAGACATTTTTCATAAACCTCTATATCACCGCCAAAAGGGTCCAAGATATCTTCACGTTTTCCAAAAGAAAATTCATACATTGTAAAAACCTTATTTTCAATATCAGGAAATATAGATATTATTGAATTTTTATGACTCTCTGACATTGTGAGTATTAAATCAAAAGACTGAACTTCATTTGGGGAAAGCAGCTTTGCTCTGTGAAAAGTCAAATCAATGTTATATTTTTTAATTACACTAATAGAATTTTCACTTGCCGGAGAATTTTCAAAAACAGACAAACCCCTCGAAACAACATTTACATCCGCGATATTGTTTTCTTCCAAAAGTTTTTTCATTAAAGCCTCTGCCATCGGACTTCTGCAAGTATTTCCTGTACAAACAAATATAATATTATTAAAACCGCTTCCAAGTGTTCTATTTCTATACATAAACATCAATACCTTCTTAATAATTAAAATTTTCAAGCATATATAATATTATAACCAGCGGCTTTTTTCAATCTGTTCATCAAAGCCAATCCTATGCCGCTTTCATCAAAAGCCTCCGTATAAACTTTTGAAAGTCCTAAATAATCACATTTCCTTAATACTCTAAAAAGATTTGAGGCTATTTCCTCCGGCTTATTTCTGTCCCCTATAATAATTATATTATCACAAAAATATCTGTCCTTTGTTTGCTCTGTAGCAATAACACCAATCTTTTTATCCTCAATCAATCTTTCTTTAACAAGAAAATTTATTTTATCCACCACACTATTGATGTCGCCATTTACAATAATAATTTCAGCCAAAGGAGAATAATGCGTATACTTCATTCCAGGCGCTTTAGGTTTCTCACCGTTTTCAAGTTTTTCCAAAACAGCTTTGTCAACATTTATTTCACCAATAACATCTTCAATCATTTCTTTTGTAACAGAACCTGGTCTAAGCAAGCAAGGAACCTCTCCCGAAACATCTATAATTGTAGACTCAAGGCCAAATTCAGCATATCCGCCATCAATTATCATATCAATTTTTGAGTTTAAGTCAAACTCAACATGAGAAGCTCTTGTTGGACTTGGCCTGCCTGACGAGTTAGCGCTTGGAGCGGCAATAGGAAAACCTGCTTTTTTAATAAAAAATCTTGCCGCTTTATTTTCTGGAAAACGTATAGCAACAGTATCAAGCCCGCCTGAAGTTTCAGCAGGAATTAAATTTGTTTTTTTAAAAATCATAGTAACAGGTCCAGGCCAAAAAGCGTCCATAAGTTTTTCGGCTTTTTCCGATATATCTTTAACATAAGGATATATCTCTGAGATTTCTGATATATGAACAATCAATGGATTGTCAGACGGTCTGCCTTTAGCGGCATAAATCTTTTTAACAGCAATAGGGTCAAGGGCATTTGCCCCCAACCCATAAACCGTTTCGGTAGGGAACGCTACAAGTCCTCCGTTTTTAATAATCAACGCGGCTTGTAAAAAAACGTCCTCATTAATTTCAGGATTAATAAAATCAACTTTTTTTATTATGGTATTCATAAATCAATTCGCACCACAACATTTTTTATATTTTTTACCGCTTCCACATGGACAAGGGTCATTACGTCCTATTTTTTCCTCTCTAACATAAGTTTTAGAACTTTTTTGTCCTTTATACAAAACTTTCATATGTTCTTCGGTAAAAATATTTTTCCATTGAGGAAGATTATATAAATGGTCAGCTTTATACTCAACCATTTTTTTATAAAGAACCTCAAAATCAATTTTCAAAGAAATTTGAGTATCTTCCGAAAGATTTTCAAGGTCAACTTTAGTTTCTTGAGTATCGTTAATACCATCAATAAATCCCGCGATATATTCTGGTGACATCGAAAATTTCTCACTTAATTCTTTAACTGTTCCAGAAATTTCCGTAACTTTTTCCTCAAGAATATACTCATATATTTTTTGTTCCTTAGGCATATAATTATCCCAAAGCTGATTATTCGTTTTTCCGTCACGAGTATACGCCTTTTTAAACCATTCTTCATACAAACCCATTTTCAAATCCTCCTAAAAATATAATTAAATGTATTTTTATACAAAGTCAATACTTATTTTCAAAAAATAACTTCTCCAATTATGAAAATATATTCTCCAATTTTATCAGTATTTCTCTAATTTTATCATAACTTATTAATTTTTTCAACTATAGTAAAGCAATAAAATAATGAACATAAAACCTTATATATTAAAAACTCTTTTATTATTTTTCGTCAAAAACTTCTCAAATGATATATATTTTTCATTAATACCATTAGTTAAACGACAACGTCAAGTAATTCCGCGACAGTCGAAACTCCAATTATATTAATATTATTTATATTTTGGACTTCTTTCAAATTTTCTTTCGGAACAATACAAACTTTAAAACCAAGCTTAGCAGCTTCAAGAACCCTCTTTTCACTCATAGCGACAGCTCGAATTTCACCTGTCAAACCAATTTCACCAAAAACAATTGTAAAAGGATTAATAGACTTATTTTTATAGCTTGAAGCAATTGCGGAAACAACAGCAGCATCAAGAGAAGGCTCCACAATTTTTATACCGCCTGCCAAATTGACATAACTGTCATAGTTACCAAGATTAATACCAACTCTTTTCTCAAGTACGGCAATCAAAAGAATCACTCTGTTATAATCAACTCCAGCCGCCATTCTTCTCGGCATACCAAAATTGGTATAAGTTATAAGAGATTGAACCTCAACAAGAATAGGTCTTGTTCCCTCAATACTGCACGTTATAGCAGACCCCGAAACATTAAGCGGTCTTCCGGAAAGCATATATTCAGAAGGATTTTTTATTTCCACAAGTCCTTCTTTTTTCATTTCAAAAACTCCAATTTCATTTGTAGAGCCAAAACGATTTTTAACTGAGCGCAAAATTCGATAACTTGCCCGGCGTTCGCCCTCAAAATATAAAACAGTATCCACTATATGCTCCAAAACTCTTGGGCCTGCCAAAGCTCCGTCTTTTGTCACGTGTCCAACTATAAAAACAGAAATATTTTTCCCCTTTCCCAAATGCATAAGCTTTGACGTACATTCACGAACTTGTGTGACACTTCCCGGGGCACTAGCTATTTCATCAAGAAACATAGTCTGAATAGAATCCACTATCAATAAATCAGGCAAAACCTCATTAATGGTATTCACAACTATATTCATATTTGTTTCAGAAAGCAGCAAAAGATTTTTAGTAGTAATATTAAGTCTAGACGCTCTAAGTTTAATTTGCTGAACTGATTCCTCTCCAGAGATATATAAAATTTTTTTCCCCTGCTCTCCAATATATTGACAAATTTGAATAAGCAAAGTAGACTTGCCTATTCCTGGGTCACCGCCCACAAGAGTAAGAGAACCCTGAACAATACCGCCGCTCAAAACCCTGTCAAGTTCACCCATATTAGTTTTAACACGATTATTGTCTATAGGCTGTATATTTTCAAGACTAAGAGGTTTTCCCAAAATCGACTGATTGTAGGAAACAGCTGAATAAACAGAAGATTTTGAAACAATTTCTTCATTCATAGTGTTAAACATTCCACACGAAGGACATTTTCCAAACCATCTGCCGGTTTCATATCCGCATTCGCCGCAAACATACTTTGATTTTAGTTTTGCCATATAACCACCGTTAATTCAAATTAATTATATTTTTTCAATATGAATAGCCTTAGCATTTGAACTCAATTCAGCGCTAAAGCTGATTTTACCGAAATGATTAGCCTTCATTTTTCCAATATTTACATCATCAATATAAATTTTATAGCTTGTATCAGAGGCGAGTTCAAGAGTAATCTGAGTATCATCAATACCCTCCGCCGAAAAAACAATTCTTTTTTCAGAAACTTTCAAATTATGGATAGTCGCTCCAGGAACTGTTTCAACCAAAAGCTTACCATTTTTTTCAAGTCTTGTTATTTGATTATGAGTTTTCACCTTATAAATA
>CAOJPS010000068.1 GCA_948441255.1 uncultured Eubacteriaceae bacterium
AAATAATTAAATTAAATAATTAAATTAAATAATTAAATTAAATAATTAAATTAAAAAAACTGCACAGCAAAATTGCTTAAATTCTGTGTAAAACGTCGGCATACAAAGGCCGAAAAATTTGATATAATAAATATATAAAATAAAACAAACGATTAATTTCGTTCGTTTAAGAAAGGAGGTGAGAGCGAAATGGAAAAATTGCTGAAAATGATAAGGCAAACAAAGAAAGTTATTGACGAGCTTATCCCGCTTGCCTTATCAATAGGTACTCTCTTAGCAGTCATAAAAATGATAATAGAGAGCCTATAAAAAAGATTCAAGGGAGGGGCACGAACTCCTCCCTTGATAAAGAAATTATAGCACGTTTCCATTTTTGCGTCAACTATGAAAAAAGAAATTATAAAAGAAATGATTATTTTAACAGTAAAAACTTTATTTCTGATTGGTCTTGTTGTGGGTATGATTATTATGTTTTCTAAATAAAAATACGAATAGTTTTTGACAAGAGTAATAAAAAAAGACAAAAATTAATACTGTAAAACCACATAGCAAAAACGCTGAAATTCTGTGTAAAACGTCGGCATACAATGGTCGAAAATTCTGGTATAATAAATATATAAAATAAAACAAACGATTAATTTCGTTCGTTAAAGAAAGGCGGTGAGAGACAATGAACAGAAAAAGACGAAGAAAAAGAACTCACAAAAACGTAACAATAAATTATTACTACATTAATGTAAGTTCTTCTGATAAAAAGGTCGACCCAATCCAAAAGTTAGCCTTAATATCAACAATAATATCTTTTATCAGCGCTATGATTACTTTAATCGTAAAACTGATAGGATGGAAGGCAAGGGGCGAAAGCCCCGAGCTTTTGTAAATAGATTATATCGTCTTTTCTGTTTGTTGTCAATAGCTTATGAGTTTTATTGATGTTATTGGTGTTATTGGAGATATAGCGCAAATAGTTTTCTGTATATGTATGCTTATAATTTTATACAAAAGAAAGTAAATATAATTTAAAATTTTTTTAAAAAGTCTATTACAAGGCGAGTTAAATTTCTTTCAGCGTTAAGGGAATTATTAAAAATAAAAACTCGTCGCGGTCTAAAAACAGAAAACTAATGAGCGGGTTTCGCTGAAAATTTAAAGCGGACCCGCTCAAATCACGTCTTGCGATGGAGGAATTTATGCTTGAAAAAATTTTAGAGAGAAAAGTATGTAATTATATCAAGTCCTTAGGCGGCCGGGCTTTTAAATGGGTCTGCCCCGGAGAAGCGGGAGTACCGGACCGTATTTGTATACTGCCGGGCGGAAGAATAGTTTTTATAGAGCTGAAACGCCCCGGTAGAAAAGACGGCAGAAGCGAAAGGCAAAAGAAAATTTTCAGAGTGCTTGAAGCCTTAAATTGCGAAGTATGGCTTATAAGCAATATGGAGGAACTGAAAGAGAAGTTAAAGAAGGGAGGCGATACAAATGATTTATAGCCCGTTTTATTATCAGACATTCGGCAAGGAATTTATTATCAATAATACCTCTGCTGGTCTTTTTCTTGATATGGGCTTAGGTTAGCAAAACATCAATTACTTTAACGGCAATAGAAGAACTGGTATACGATTATTTTGAAGTTATGAAAGTTTTGGTTATTGCGCCTTTAAGACCTGCTTTAGAAACTTGGCCGGAGGAAATTAAGAAATGGAACCATACAAACCATATAAATTACTCTGTTGTTATCGGCTCAAAGCAGGAGAGGCTTAACGCTCTTAAAAAAGACGCAGAAGTTTACATTATTAACCGTGAAAATGTTGTATGGCTTGTTGAACATTATAAAAAGAAGTGGCCTTTCGATATGGTTGTTATAGACGAGCTTTCAAGCTTTAAGTCAAGCAAGGCGCAGAGATTCAGAGCTTTAAAGAAAGTAAGACCTTACATTAAAAGAATAGTCGGTCTTACAGGTACGCCGACGCCGAACGGGCTTATTGACCTTTGGCCGGAGGTATATTTGCTTGACGAAGGCAAAGCTCTTGGCAGGACGCTGACAAGCTATAGAGAAAAATATTTTGTTCCGGATAAGCGCAATGCGCAGGTTGTTTTTTCTTGGAATCCTAAACCGGAGGCGGAGCAGGAAATTTATAAAAAGCTTGAGGACCTTTGCGTCAGTATGAAAACGGCGGACTATCTACAGCTTCCCGAAAGGCTGGATATAAAGCACGAAATAAAACCCTCGGAAGAATTCAAAGCTCTGTACAAAAAACTTGAAAAGGATATGCTTTTGCCTTATGAAGACGGAGATATTGACGCCGGCACGGCCGCCATACTTGTTAATAAGCTTTTGCAGTTATCAGGCGGCGCCGTTTATAACGAAAACGGATATGTAAAAATATTAAATAACGAAAAACTCGAAGCACTTGATACTTTAATTGAAGAAGCGAACGGAAAGCCTGTTTTATTATTTTACGCTTACAAGCACGAAAGAGACAGAATAAAAGAACGATACCCTAATGCAGTTGATATAAAAGAAAAATCGGCAGTAAAAGACTGGAATGACGGCAGACTATCTGTTTTGTTAGCGCACCCCGCAAGCGCCGGTCACGGTCTTAATCTGCAATTTGGCGGAAATATTATTATATGGTACGGACTTCCTTTAAGTTTGGAGCTGTATCAGCAGGCAAACAAGAGGATTCACAGAATGGGCCAGAAAGAAATCGTACTTATACATCACTTATTAATGGCGGATACGGTCGATACGTGGGTACTAAACGATGTTTTAACGTCTAAAGAAGAAAGGCAGAATGCCGTTCTTGAAGCGTTAAAGGCAAGAATAAAGGAGGCAAAAAGATGACACAGGAGGATTTAGAAATTTTAGCGAAGCGACCGAAAGACTTTTTAAACCACTGCAAATGGTACGAGCAGAGGATTAAGTTTAAGCAGGAGCAAATACAAAGGTTCAGGGATATGGCTTGTTCAATAACAGCGCCTCTTAAAGACGTACCTTCTTTCGGCAGCGGCGTTCCGTCAAGCAAAGTTGAAAACTGTATTGTTAATATCAGCGGTTTAGCGCAGGATATTCAGAAGGACATCGAAAAGCTCAGAGCTGAACTTCAGACAACCAGAAAGGCTATAGACTTAATAAGTGATACAGATTTAAAATTTCTTTTAGAAGCCAGATATTTACAGCGTATGAAATGGGAAGAAATCGCAATGCTTCTGTCCTGTTCCTATAGATGGGTGTTGAGACTTCACGGAAAAGCTTTGCAGGAAATTTCTAAAGAAGCGTCTTTGCTTTTGGAGTCAATCCCATTTTGGCGGAAAGATAATTGAAATTCAGCGCTTTTGTATAAAAGCACAGTAAAACTGCACAAGTGTAGCACTTGGTAGCACTTTAAATAGAAGTGCTACTCAAAGTGCTACCTCGAAAAACCTTTAATATTCAATAAAAATTAATACTTTTTTATATAAAGTAGCACTTGTAGCAGTTATATCCTATGATTTATATAAATTAGACACATTAGAGGGTATTAGAGAATATACCTTCCTCTCAAATACCCTCTAATTGCCCTAATCTATATAATTATGAAAATAAGTGCAAAAGTGCTGCAAGTGCTACCGAAGCACCTGAAAGCCAGCGCAGACAAGGCTTTCTAAGTGCGGCACTTTGCTTTTTGATAATTTAGAAGTGCTACCGGAATTCAGAAAAGCCAGCTTTTCCAAGGTTTTCGGAGTGCAGCACTTTATTTTTAAGACTTATATTTTATTTTAAATTGTTTGCCCCTAATCTTTGACTTGTTAGTTTTTGACAAAAAATAAAATTTCTTAAAGAAGCCATTTTAATTTATATTTATAAAAATGAGAAAATTATAATGTTATAGCTTTAAGATAAAAAACGGTTGAAAACACTGTATGAGAAATTTTCACTTTAAAATATTTCAAGTAAAAGTTTTGTTAAGGCTAAAACTTATGAAAATGTTAATACGGCTTAAAATAGGTATGGGCAGGTTCTTTTGGTTTAAATTGAATTCTTGATATTAAATTTAAAGATTCTAATTCTTTAAGCCATTTACTTATAGTTCTTGGGTCATTTTCAAAGTATTCAGACGCTCTATTTATAGTTACCCAGCATTCACCTGTATTATTATTTATAAAAGTACCTAAAAATAAATATAATTTAAGGGCCCCACCAGAAATATCTTTTAAAATATCTTTATCTTTAAAAGATTGAAATAATATAAAGTACCCTAATTTATAATCAAAATTTCTTTTTCGCCAATTGTTATAATTAGATTTATATTTTTCAGCTAATTCTATATTTAGTGAAAGATTAAAATTTTGTTTCTCTTTCAAGAAAAAGTCCCCCATTTCATAGTTTTATATTGAACATAAAATACAATCAAACTATAGTTATATATTTCATTCCTGTAATTAAATTATCAGGTATACAAAAACGGAATTATAGCGTATAATATAAATATAGAAAATTAGAAAAGATGAGTCCACTTGTCCCAATTTTATGGGTCATTATATATGTTATGTATGATTGTACAAGTTAAGGTGCAGATATTAGTCTGAGACACAAGGAGCCTTGTCTTTATTTCTATATTTACATTTAAGAGTAGATGAATTCTACTCTTTTTCTTTTTTCAATATTAATTTATTTTTAATTATGTTATAATTATTTAAGCCATTTATTTCATTTCTAAGAAAACGTCGTACTGTTCCAGCTATAAAATCTGCGCCTTGTAAACCTTTTACTGCAGAAGAATCATAAAAGTTAATCTCAATTTCTGTTTCTATATGTTTTAATAAGTAGGAAATTATTTCATATTGTTTTCTTGCTTCATTTTTAAATAACATATCAAGGTATATATTAATAGAGTTTCCTTTTATACTAAATTCTGAATTAATTAAATTAATCAAATTTAACACCATTTTCATATACAAATTATAAGTCAATGAAAATGTATTGTCTTTATAATTTTTTATGTATTTATATGTAGAAAAGAAATAAATATTTTCTATACTATTTAATTCTATTAAAAAATAATTGATTATTCTATATAACTTTTTTTTATATAAATCATTTTCGTGTAATTCAGTCCTGTTTAATTTTATTTTTTTCTTGGACTTATTATATGTGCGTATTTTATTCATAGTGTTTTTATGTGCTAAATTAACAGAATTATCATTATTATCAATCAAAACCATAGCGCCTAAAACTAGATATTTAGGGTCATCTACATTTAATGAGTCATAAGATTCATCTATCCAAATGTAATACAACTTATTTCCTCCTAATAAAAACTTTATTATGCTAATATTATACAATATTTCTGACAATAAAACAATGTACAATTTAATTTTGTAAGTCAATCATTTATAGTATGCCTATTAAAATATCCGTTGAATAATAAAACAAAATTATAAAAGTATGAAAATCTTATTATTAACTGAATTTCGATAAAATAAAAAATTTAAAAATTTTTTAAAGAAGCCATTTTAATTCACATTAGACTTGCGTTATAATATAAAGTGTCGAAAGACCGAATAAGAGTATATTATTCTTGTTTGGTCTTTTATTTTTTTTTGAAAGAGGTGGGGGAAATGCCTTACAGACCTGATACGCCTTGCAAATACCCCGGCTGTCCTAAGCTAGTGCCTTATGGTAAAAGTTATTGCGATGAGCATAAAGTTCTTCACCCTGCCGAAGTGAGAAGCGGATATTCACGAGGATATAACAGGAAATGGCAGAAAGAGAGCAAAGCTTTTCTTGCGGCGAATCCTTTATGTGTAAGATGTAAAGCCGAAGGAAGATATACTAAAGCCGAAGTTGTTGACCATATTATTCCACACAGAGGAAATAAAAAAGTTTTCTGGGACAGAAGCAACTGGCAGCCGTTATGCAAGCATTGCCACGATGTTAAAACAATGACAGAGGACGGTAAAATCCGTTATGAGTATTAAAAACAGGCAGGGGCCCCGGAAATCCTAAAATGAGTTTTTACGGAGACCGCAGCCCCAGAATCATACACAAAACAGCAAAATTAATAGCCGGGGGCTAACTGAAAGGAGGCGTCTGATATGGCAGTAAGAGGAAGAAAACCAAAACCCACGGGTTTAAAAATACTTGAGGGAGAAACGGATAAAAGAAGAATCAACACAGCAGAGCCGAAGTCGGCAGGCGCTCCCGTTTGTCCTGAATGGCTTGAGGAAGAAGCGAAAGAGGAATGGAACAGAATAGGAGATACTCTCGAAAAAATGGGTATTCTGACTGATATAGATACGGCGGCTTTTGCCGGATACTGTCAGGCTTATGCCAGATGGAAAGAAGCGGAAGAATATCTAACAAATCACGGTTCTACAATTGAAACGAAAAGCGGTTATGTTCAGCAAGTTCCGCAAGTATCTATTGCTCAGACAAATTTAAAAGTAATGCTTAAATTCTGCGAGCAGTTTGGTTTGACGCCTTCCGCAAGAAGTAGAATTGTTGCCGATAAATTTGCCCCCGAAACAACGGATGATATGGAAATGCTGTTAAGAGATGATGAAGAATGAAATACAAACCAACAAAATTTATGCTTAAAACATCTCATTATGATAAAGCGAAAGCCGACAGAGCCATAGCTTTTATATCTAATTTAAGGCATACAAAAGGTAAATGGTCGGGAAAGAAATTTGAGCTTTTGCCTTGGCAGGAGCAGATTATAAGAGATATATTCGGTATTGTTAAAGAAAACGACAAGCGACAATTTACAAATGCTTTTATAGAAATACCTAAGAAAAACGGCAAGTCTGAGCTTGCAGCAGCGGTTGCTTTATATCTGCTTTATGCCGACAACGAAGCAAGTGCCGAGGTTTACGGGGCTGCTGCCGACCGTCAGCAAGCCTCAATCGTTTTTGAAGTTGCGAAACAAATGACGGAGCAAAGTCCGGCATTAATGAAACGTTCTAAAATAAGAAGTGCTCAAAAAAGACTTATAAATTACAGCAACGCAGGATTTTATCAGGTGCTGTCATCAGAAGTCGGAACAAAACACGGCCTAAATGTTTCGGGTTTGATTTTTGATGAAATACACGCACAGCCTAACAGACATCTGTATGATGTTTTAACAAAAGGAAGCGGTGACGCAAGAGAGCAGCCGCTTTTTTTCATAATAACAACAGCCGGAAACAACAAAGAAAGTATTTGCTATGAACTGCATTTGAAAGCAAAGGATATATTATCGGGCAGAAAAACAGACCCAACATTTTATCCCGTAATTTATGGACTTGAAGAAAGCGATGACTGGACGGATGAAAAGAATTGGTATAAAGCTAATCCCTCATTAGGTTATACAGTAAACATAGAAAAAGCCCGGCAATGGTTTAACGAGGCTCGGGACAATCCAGCGGAGGAAAATAATTTTAAGCAGTTAAGGCTTAATATGTGGGTTAATTCGGAGGTACGCTGGATTCCCGAACACGTTTACAATAAGGGAAATATTACCATTGACTTTGATGATTTAAAAGGCAGGGAATGCTACGGTGGACTTGACTTGGCGAGTACAACTGATTTAGCAGCATTCGTTCTTATTTTTCCACCGAGAACTGACTACGAAAATTATATAATCTATCCGCATTTTTGGCTTCCTAAAGATACATTGGAATTAAGGTGCCGAAGAGACCACGTAATGTACGATATATGGGAGCATAAGGGTTATATAAATGCTACTGAAGGAAATGTAATTCATTACGATTTTATTGAGAAAACAATCAAGAACTTAAGTGAAATTTATAATATAAAGGAAATAGCCCACGACCGATGGGAAGCAACGCAGATGGTACAGAATCTTCAGGACGAAGGCTTTATAATGGTACCTTTCGGGCAGGGCTATAAAAGTATGTCGCCGCCTATGAAAGAATTTTACAAGCTTTTGCTTGAGGGAAAAATAACTCACGGAGGCAACCCCGTTTTAAGATGGATGGCGGGAAACGTAGTTGCTGAAACGGACGCAGCGGAAAATATAAAACCGAGTAAGAAAAAGTCTGTTGAAAAAATAGACGGAATCGTTGCAACTATTATGGCGCTTGACAGGTGTATAAGAAACGCAAACAAGCAAGAAAGCGTTTATGAAAACAGAGGGCTTTTGATTTTGTAAATTGGGAGGAATGCTATAATGGGAATTTTCGGCGGATTGTTTAAGTCAAGAGATAAACCAAAAAACAGAACAGCAGGGAGCGCTTACAGTTTTTATTTAGGGAACAGTACAAGCGGAAAAACTGTAAATGAGCGTTCGGCAATGCAGCTTACTGCGGTTTATTCGTGTGTGAGAATTTTATCGGAAGCAGTTGCAAGCCTGCCGCTTAATCTTTATAAATATACAGACAGCGGAGGCAAAGAGAAAGCGACTGAACACCCTCTGTATTTTTTGCTGCACAATGAACCCAACATTGAAATGACTTCTTTCTCATTTCGTGAAACCCTTATGACACATCTTTTATTGTGGGGCAACGCATATGCACAAATTGTGAGAAACGGCAGAGGTGAGATATT
The DNA here is from genome assembly GCA_948441255.1 of uncultured Eubacteriaceae bacterium. Classification (GTDB taxonomy): domain Bacteria; phylum Bacillota; class Clostridia; order Lachnospirales; family CAG-274; genus MGBC114079. Next base: position 8,528 of record CAOJPS010000068.1, read on the forward strand.
AGGACTGTACCCTCTTATGCCTAACCGAATGACGGTTGACAGGGACGAAAAGAAAAACTTGTATTATGAATATATGACAAGCTCCGACGACGCACCGATAAATAAGAAGTCAACTGTTAAGCTTAAGCCTTATGAGGTTTTACATATTCCGGGTCTTGGCTTTGACGGACTTATAGGTTATTCGCCTATCGCAATGGCAAAAAACGCTATAGGAATGGCTATAGCCTGCGAGGAATATGGTTCTAAGTTCTTCGCTAACGGAGCACAGCCCAGTGGAGTATTGGAACATCCGGGTCTAATCAAAGACATTAAAAGAGTAAGAGAAAGCTGGCAGGCAGCTTACGGCGGCAGCGCTAATGCCAATAAAACGGCGATTTTGGAAGAAGGTATGAAATATACACCTATTTCCATAGCGCCGGAACAAGCGCAGTTTCTTGAAACACGAAAATTTCAGATAAACGAAATAGCCCGTATTTTCAGAGTTCCGCCTCATTTGGTAGGTGACCTTGAAAAATCAAGCTTTTCAAATATTGAGCAGCAGTCTCTTGAATTTGTAAAATACAGTCTCGACCCGTGGGTTACAAGATGGGAGCAGTCAATGTCACGCTCGCTTTTATCAAAAGAAGAAAAGAAAGAGTACTTTATAAAATTCAATGTTGACGGACTTTTAAGGGGCGATTATGAAAGCCGTATGAGAGGTTATTCTACAGGTTTTCAAAGCGGTTTTATGTCGCCGAACGATATAAGAAAGCTTGAAAATATGGACCTTATACCCGACGAGCTTGGCGGAAACCGTTATATGTGCAACGGAAATATGGTTCCTCTTGATAAAGCGGGAACTTGGAGTGAAAAATATAAGGAGGAAGATACGTGAAAAAATTCTGGAACTGGAAAAATCAAACCGATGATGAGGAAAGAACGCTCTTTTTAGACGGTGTGATAGCTTCCGAATCTTGGTTTGACGATGATGTGACGCCTAAATTATTTAGAAATGAATTAAACAGCGGCGAGGGAAATATTGCCGTATGGATTAATTCGCCCGGCGGCGATTGTATAGCGGCGGCTCAAATTTACAATATGCTCACAGAGTATAAAGGCAAGGTTAATGTATTTATTGACGGGCTTGCGGCTTCCGCAGCAAGTGTTATAGCAATGGCAGGAGACAAAGTTGTTATGTCGCCTGTTTCATTAATGATGATACACAATCCAAGCTGTATAGCTTGGGGCGAAAGCAAGGATTTAAGAAAAGAAGCTGAAATCCTTGACGAATTTAAGGAGAGCATTATAAATGCTTATGAGATTAAAACGGGATTATCAAGAGTAAAAATATCCCACTTAATGGACTGTGAAACTTGGCTCAACGCAAACAAAGCCATTGAATTAGGTTTTGCGGATAAAATAAATATAGATAATGCTGAAAATAATGTTGATATTACAGACGCATTTTCTGCTGTTGCGGTTACAAGGCGTGCCGTTACTAACGCTCTTATAAGCAAAATAAAGCGAAAAGAAGTATCAGCCCCAGCTGAATTTATGGTTCAAAATATATTAAATGCTTTAAATTCAATGGATACAGAAATTTCAGTAAAGCATTCTGAAAATAGTACCATTGATTTAGCTAATCAAACAATAGAGCAACATTTTGTAATTGATATTTTAAAGCGTTTGGATTGTATTAAAAAACACATCTGAAGGTGGTATAAAAAAAATGAAATTAAGCAAAGATGAAGAAATCTGTATGGTACAGCATTTAACCGCCCAACACAGGCAATGTGCTTTTAGCCGAAAGGCAGACAGGGCAGAGCCCTGCGAAAAATGTTCCATAGCCCATAAATGCTTTAATAATAATTCGGATATAACCAATACGATATGGTATAAGGTATTCTCAAAGTTATGTAAATCAGTGGGAATTAAAAGTAACTTTATACTTGTCAAACACTTTCTGGAGCCTTACGAAACAGAGGACAATTAGCGGAATCTTCAATGCGGCATTCGCTTATGCAACGACAGTCATAGCCAACTTTTGTTGAGCGTGTTACTATATTAGAAGCAAAATTAAAACTTTCATATTCAACATAGAAATCAATTTTCTTTTTAATTATAGGACATACCGTAAAGAAATGTTTTTTATAACCCATATTTTTTTGTTCCTTTCTAAACTTAATCTGATATTGCAGTATCAGTAAAATAATTATAATAAAAATGAGTGTAAAAAGCAAATTTATATTTTAATTTATGAAAGGCGGTGGAATATATGAATACTGTGTATATAAACCGTAAGAAACAGTTTTCAAAAACTGAATGGCGTCAGATATTTCAGGGTGAGAATAAATGTGACAGCATACAGTTTTTAATTGAGAGGGGATTTTTTGACAGTATACAGACGGAGGACATACAATGTATGGCTCAAATATTTCTTCCCAATACGAAAAACTGTAAATTCTATTCTATGAAAATTGAAGACATACTTTACGATAATAAGTACAGAATGGTTTTTCCGATTAATAACGAGCTGACAAAACGACCAGGAACGATTGAAATAACATTTACTTTTTTTAACCCTGATATAGAGCAGCGTATAAAAACGGATTTATTTAAGTTTTAGGTCTTTCCGTCAGCTAACGGCTATGATATGCTTGATGATGAACAGACTGACGACTTTGATTTACTTGAAAACCTGCGAAAACGTGTTGAAGCCCTTGAAAATGGTAAGGCTGACAGAATTGTTTATAATCCTGATGAAAACACAGTACAGCTTTATTCGGGAGATACAGCACTTGACGAGCCGGAAGAACTTTATGACTTTGCCGTTATGCCTGATGACACCGACAGTGAATATACCGAATAAAAGTCTTTAAGCACAGACTTTAAACAGGCTTTTTATTATTGCGAAAAATTTATTTAACGGAGGTAAAATTTATGAAACTTTCAGAAATGCTTGAACAAAGAAAAAATGCTGTTGATTCGGCGATAAAGTTTGCGGAATCACATAAAACCGATAAAGGAACTCTTACCGATGAAGATTATGGTACTTATCAGAAAATGGAGAAAGAAATTGAGGATATGAGCAGAGAGATTTCCCGTATGCAGAGACAGGATAATATGGAAAAAGAACTTTCAAAGCCTGTTAACATTCCGATTACCGAAACTCCGATAAGAAAGCCGGAGGATAAATCTAAATCATTCAGAGCAACAAATGAATACAAATCTGCTATGATTAGCGCGTTTCGCTCTAATTTCAGAAACGTATCAAATGTTTTACAAGAAGGCGTTGATTCTGACGGCGGCTATCTTGTACCGGAGGAATATGACCATAGACTTATTGACGTTATTGAAGAAGAAAATATTATGCGTACGCTTGGTACGAAAATTACGACAAGCGGACAGCATAAAATCAATATCGCCGCCACAAAACCGGCGGCTTCTTGGATTGATGAGGGCAAGCCTCTTATTTTTGGAGACGCGACTTTCAGCCAAATTAACCTTGACGCACATAAGCTTCACGTT
>CAOJPS010000069.1 GCA_948441255.1 uncultured Eubacteriaceae bacterium
TTGTTTTTATTTTTTCCGCTATAATGATTATAAGCGTTTCAGGCGGGTGAGGTGAGGGAGAGATGTCTTTTTTATATGAATATGTTAAAGGAATCGCTGTTTTTCTTATTTTTTCAGCTTTTGCTGAAATAATTGTTCCAAGTGGTAATTATAGGGCATATGTCAAATCTGTTATAGGATTTTTACTTATAATTATTATTTTAACGCCTATTTTTAATATTTTTAAAGGAAATATACTTAATAATTTATTTGATTCTGTGGAATATAAATTTGATAAAAATATTATGGAAAAAGAAAGCGAATTTTATGATGATAAACAGAAAGAAATTATGCGTGATGAATTTTCAAAAAATTTAGAAAAACAGGCTGAAAAGGTTTTAGAAAATTTATGCGTCGTTTCAGAGGCTAAATTTATTTTAAAAAGAGATGATTTCGATATTGAAAGAGCTGAATTTATTGTTGAACCTAAAGAAGATGAAAAAAATTTTTTTCGTATAGAAAAAATGAAAACAGATGAAGAAAAAAACAATGAATTTACTGAAAATATTAAAAAAGTAATTTCTAACTTCTATAATCTGCCTTTTGATAATATACATATTATTGTACGAAAGATTTAAGGAGATGAACATACGTGAAATTTTTTAAAGAACTTTTCAGAAATAAAGAAAAAAAGACGGTTTTAAACTTTATTACAATGCTTTTGATTGGTGTTGTTCTTATTATTACAAGTAATACTTTTTTAAAAAAAAACAATAGAGAGGAGGAGAAAGTTTCTTCTGAAATTGAAATAACAAAAATAGAAAGTGACTTTACTTCAAAACTCGAAAAAAAGTTAAAAAACGCTCTTGCTAGTGTTGAGGGCGTAGGAGAGGCTGAAGTTGTGATAACTCTTGAAAACGAGGGTGAAATAGTTGTTGCTGAAGATAATTCTATTGATAAAAGTGAGATAAGCGAAGGCGACGGCGGAGAAAAACGAAAAACAAATAATATTAAAGAAGAAAATAAAAAGATATTGCTTGAAAGCAATAAACCGCTTATTTTAAAACAAATTCAGCCAAAAATAAAAGGTGTTTTGATTATCGCGAGAGGAGGCGGAAATCCTGAAGTTAAAAGTTCTATTATTAAAGCAATTCAGGCTCTTTTAAATATTGAGTCACATAAAATTGAAGTTCTTAAAATGAAATAGGAGGTATTTTAAATGTTTGTTATAAAAAGAAATCAAATTATTATTACGGCTTTGGTAGTTATGATTGCGGCAGCAGGCTATTTAAATTACATAGACTCAAATCCTGCTGAACCAAGCGAGGTTGTTGTTAATGATGAGGGCGATATTATCGGGCTTGTTCCTGATGGAGAAATTGCCGCCGTTAACGGAAATATGGATGGAGAGGACAATTTTGCTATGGTTGAAACAGAAACTTCATCATCAGAGAAAACAGCGGAGGAAGTTACCGAAAATTCTGCTTCTGCCGGAAACGATGAACCAGGAACAGCGGTATTTGTAAATACTTCTAATGATTCTTCTTATTTTATACAGGCTAAGCTTGACAGAGAACAATCAAGGGCCAAGCAAAAAGATATTTTGACAGAAATGATTAATAATGACAACGTTGAACAGGCTAAAAAGTCCGAATGTTCTGATGCTATAATTGAGATTCAGCAAAGGCTTGAAAAAGAAACAGCTGCCGAAGCAATGATTGAGGCTAAAGGCTTTGACGAGGTTTATGTAAGAATAGATGACGATACTGTTGATGTTGTAGTAAATAAAGAAAAATTGACTGACGCAGAGATTGCTCAGATTGAAGATATTATTAAAAGAAAAACAGGAGTTTCTGCTGATAAAATAAGGATAAATCCTATGAAGAAAAAATAATTATTAAGATTAAGTCATAAAAAGACTCATTCCGTTAAAGGTTTGAGTCTTTTTTATAAGTTAATTTGAGTTCGATAAAAAAAGCGAAACGTAGTTTTGCTAAAAGTTTGTGGAGTTTGAGGTGAAACTCAATATTAACGTTATATTTAAGAAGGGAAGAATAATTTTTAGAATTTATACAATTCAAAAACTATTCGTGAAATAACAGTTTCACGAATAGTTTTTTGTAGTTTAAATTTATATACTCAAAATAAATATTATTTTTCTAATACAACATAAAAAAACAAAATCAACATTAGCAAAGTTGATTTTGTTTTTTAAGATTTTTATTTACTATAAATTTTAATAGGCTTAAATTTCAAAAAATCAGAAGAAACCAAAAAATATTCAATACCATTTATATTTCCAAGTAAACTTGAATAAAAGTTGTCGTTTCCGTGTAAATGACCATATATGGCTTTTTTAACAGGATAATTTTTTAAGGTTTCAATAAAAAGGGAATTTTCGCATTTATCATTTGTAAAAGGATAATGCATCATAACAATTATTTTTTCAAAACCATTTTTAACAGCCAAATCAAGAGATAATTTCAATCTTCCAACTTCACGTTTATAAATCTTTTCATCGTGAACAGTAAAATATGTATCATTAGGACAAAGCCAACCTCTTGTTCCGCACAAAGCAAAATCCTCAAAAGGATAGTAATTATTTTTCAAAAAAAACATATCATCATACATCTCATTAAGAGCAGCTGTAGAGTTCCACCAATAATCGTGATTTCCCGAAACAAAAAACTTTTTGCCTGGAAGTGAATGTATAAATTCAATATCAGGTTTAAATTCAATCGCATTTTTTGCCCACGAAACATCTCCTGGAATAAAAACAACATCATTATTTTTTATATATTCAATCCAGTATTTTTTTATTTTACAATAGTGATTTTTCCAAATATCACCAAAGATATCCATAGGTTTGTTTTTATAAAAACTAAGATGTAAATCTGAAATAGCGAAAAAATTCATATATAAAACCCCAATATTTTTTATTTGTAAAGTATTTTTCTAAGACGCTTTAAGTTCAAGACGCAGCCTATCAGCAATAAGAGCAATAAATTCAGAATTTGTAGGCTTACCCTTATGATTATTAATTGTATAGCCAAAAAGAGCATCAATAACGTCAACTTTTCCCCTACTCCACGCAACTTCAATAGCATGTCTTATGGCTCTTTCAACTCTGCTAGGAGTTGTTCCGCATTTTTTAGCGATAGAGGGATAAAGCTCTTTGGTAATATAGTTAAGTACATCTATATCATTAATAGCCATAATAATAGCTTCTCGCATATAATGATATCCTCTTATATGAGCTGGTACGCCAATCTCGTGAAGAATATTTGTAACTCTTGTTTCAAGGTCAATTTCTGCCTTTTTAGCAAAACTATCAAAAAGCGGAGATTGATTTTGATTTGTAGAAACCTTTTCTTTAAGTTGCCGAATTCTTGAAATAAGCAATTCCATATCAAAAGGTTTAGCAATATAATATTGCGCACCAAGACTAAAAGCTTTTTGAGTAATTTGTTCCTGGGTTACAGCAGTAAGCATTATACACATAGTTTTATTTTGAACATTACTTAATTTTTCAAGAACTCCAATACCATCAAGCTTTGGCATAACTCCATCTATAATAGCAACATCGGGATTATCACTCAAAATCTTTTCATAAGCTTCTATTCCGTCATAAGCAACGCCGACAACCTCCATATCATTTTGCTTTTCAAGAAAATTAATTACAAGGTCGCAAAAATCCTTATTATCGTCCGCTATTAACACTTTTAATTTGTTTTGTTCCAAATTAATCCCTCCATTATTTTAATATTGTAATTTATTACACGATACGGTATATTTTACCAGCAAAATAATTATAATACATATATTAAAATATTGCAAGGGTTTTTTTATTTTTTGTCAGGCAATCCATAGATTGCCAAATTACAGTTTGCATATTCAACTTTAAAACTAATATCCTCTCCAAACCATTTTGGAGGTATAAAATCAAAAGCATCTTTTTCTGAAGAAAATTCAACTTCTACATTCATAAATCCCAAAAACTCGCCTTCATAAATATCCAATTCAGCAATATAGCCATTATCAAGAGGTAAAAAGTATCTTTTTTTAATAATTTCTTTTCCTTCAATTTTATGCCATAAATTTGAAAATTGTTCAAATGATAAAGGATATTCAAATTCAATTCTCTTAATATGCCCTTCACTTTTAAACGTGAATAAATATTCATTATCTTTTTGGCGCAATCTAACAACAGGATTGATGGCTAAAAATCCTTGTTTTATAAAAGAACTTTTATACGAGTTTAGATTATATGGAATATTTTTAACCAAAAATTTTCGTTCAATTTCAATATTTTTTTCGTTCATATACTACCTCAAGAATCTATGTAAAAATAGTTATAAAATATTAATTTTCCAAGAAAAAAGATAGTTCTTATGGAGAAAGAGCTTTATAATTATAGCTTTTTCCCCATAAGAACTATCTTAAAGCTATTGTAAAACCTTTTTAAGTTCTCCAACAACATTCATCTCATCTGTTCCGTCAGCCATAATAACAATATCCTGACCTTCAAGTATGCCAAGAGAAATCATTCCCATAATGCTTTTAGCGTTAACAATTTTAGTATCAACCTTAACCTTAATGCTGCTATTAAATTTACTTGCTGTTTGAACAAATAATGCTGCTGCCCTCGCCTCAAAATTAGACGCGATTTTAACTTTTTGTTCTATCATAATATTTCCTCCCTTAAATTTTCCGCTATACTTATAATTTTTTTTAATCTGTGGTTAATTCCTGATTTTCCAACAGGAGGAGCCAACATTTCTCCAAGTTCTTTCAAGCTGAAATCCGGATACCTAAGTCTAAGCAGGGCAACCTCCCTAAGCTGTTTCGGAAGATAAGAAAGACCAACGGTATTTTCAATATATTCAATTTCCTCACGCTGTTTTATCGATGCCAAAACAACTTTATTTAAATTAGCTGTTTCGCAATTAACTATACGATTTACATTATTTCTAACATCTTTGATAATTCTTACATTTTCCAAGTCCATAAGAGCCTTATGAGCCGACATAACATTCAAAAGCTCAACTATTTGCTCTCCTTCTTTAATATAAATAACATAATGATTTTTTCGCTTAACTACTTTTGACTCAATAGAAAAGCTATTAATAACATTTCTAAGCTCAGTAGCAAGTTTAAAAGAAGTTTCAACAAATTCAAGGTGATAATTTCTTTCAGGATTACACAAAGAACCAATTGCGATAAAAGCACCTCGAATAAATGCTCTTTTGCAGCAAATGCTTCCAATAATAACGGAACTTATCTTTTTTTCAGCAATATTATTGTCAATAATACCTGTTGCGTTTAAAATATTAAAAACAGCTTTTTGTTTAAAAACAGCTACAAAATATGTTTTATTTTTTCTGTTTCCTAAACTTCTTCTTATAAAAACTTCACAATCACACTGAAAAAGTTTTTTAATAAGATTATAACATTTTAAAGCGGCATATTTATTTTCAGTCTGAACTTTTATATATATTCCACTGTCACCATAAGCAAAATCTCCGCATGTAATTAAAACAGCGGAAAGTTCAGCAATATTACAATGCCTGCTGTTATCATAAAAATTAAAAAGTTCATCTTTAACCATTGAAGAAAAAGACATAAAACCACCACACTAAATATACTATCTTTTTGCGTCTTTGTCAATATCCCTATGATTAATAATAACACTGTAGTCACTCTTTTGAAGCAAACGGAAAAGTTCATTAGCAAGTGTAACTGACCTATGTTTTCCGCCAGTGCAACCAATAGAAATAACAAGCTGATTTTTGCCTTCTTTAATGTAACAAGGAATAAGAAATGAAATCATATCATCAAGCTTTTTAACAAATTCTTTGCTTTCTTCCCATTCCATAACATAATCTCGAACTTTAATGTCATTTCCTGTTAAATGTTTCAATTCAGATATATAAAAAGGATTTGGAATAAATCTGACGTCAAAAACTAAATCTGAATCACTTGGAATACCGTATTTAAAGCCAAATGATAAAACAGTAATCATAAGACTTTTAAAATTTTTATTCTCAACAAAAATATCATTAATTTTTTCTTTTAGCTGTCTTGTAAGAATATAACTTGTGTCTATAATATAGTCAGCTCGTCTTTTAACATCACGCAAAAGCTCTCTTTCACGCATAATTCCAGTAATAAGCCTTTCTCCTCTTGCAAGAGGATGATTTCTCCTTGATTCTTTAAAACGTTTTAAAAGAATTTCATCAGAAGCGTCAAGAAAGAGAATGCTGATTTTATTATTTTCGTTTTGAATTTCAGAAACACACGATAATAAATCATTAAACAACTTTCCTCCTCGAATGTCAATACCTAAAGCAACTTTTTCGATACCAACCTCTGGCATTTTGCACAATTCCACAAACTTAGGAATTAAAGAAGGAGGTAAATTATCAACACAAAAGAAGTCAATATCTTCGAGAAATTTAAGAACAAGACTTTTTCCGGCACCAGACATACCGGTTATTATAACAAATTGCATAAAAATCATTCCTTTTTAAAATTCACCAATAAATCTTATTTCGGGTTCAAGAATAACACCAAATTTATCATTAACAATATTTTTGACATTTTCAATAAGTGTAATAACATCTTTTGCGGTAGCGTCTTGTTTGTTAATAACAAAACCGCAATGTTTTTCAGAAATACAAGCGCCTCCTACAGAATATCCGCTAAGCCCAGAATCCATAATAAGCTTTCCGGCAAAATATCCTTTTGGTCTTTTAAAAGTACTTCCAGCACTTGGAAAATTAAGAGGCTGTTTTTCATTTCTAAGCTTGTTAAAAGTTATCATTTTTTCTTTTATTTCATCAGCGTTTCCTTTTTCAAGCACAATTTCAGCTTCAATAACAATCATATTTTCTTTAAGGATACGGCTATTTCTATATTCAAAACAAGCTTCGTCTTTTGAGATTTCTACAATTTTATTATCCTTTAAAACTGTAACTTTTCTTACAACATCTTTAATTTCTCCGCCATATGCACCAGCATTCATACAAATACCTCCGCCAACAGTCCCTGGAATTCCAGATGCGAATTCTAAACCTGAAAGTTTATTTTCAAAAGCCATTTTAGATACTGCCGACAAAAAAGCGCCACTTTGTGCTTTTATAGTATTATCGCAAATATTTACGCCGCTTAAATTTTTAAAAATTTGAACAATAACACCTCTGAAACCTTTATCTCCCACAAGTATATTAGAACCGTTCCCGATAATATAATAAGGAACATTAAATTCTTTGCATAAAGAAACTGTTTTTTTTATTTCATCAGCACTTTTAGGAGTGATAAAAACATCAGCATTTCCACCTATTTTAAAAGTAGTATGTTTTTTCATAGGTTCATTAAATAAAACATTGTTGGAAAACTCTTTAAAAATATTTCTAAAATCAGTCAAAAAATCAACCCCAATTTAATAATATTTTATATCAATTTATAAAATGTTTGGTATTTTATTATAAATAAAAATAAAGTTACTTTTTTGCTGGTAGTATCTTTATTATTTTTTAGCTATCTATATTACCCATAATTCTTTCGCTTAAATCCTGAGCCGCATTATAACCCATTTTTTTCTGACGTCTGTTGATTGCTGCTGACTCACAAATCATAGCAAGATTACGCCCTGGTCTTACAGGTATTGTGTGACATACAATTTGATTTCCCAAAATATCCATATATTCAGCTTCAAGACCAAGTCTGTCATATTGTTTTCCGTTTTCCCAGCTTTCAAACTTAATAATCAAGTCTATTCCCTGAGCTTCTTTAACAGACTGTACACCAAACATTTGCTCTACATTAATAATACCAACGCCTCTTACTTCAATAAAATATCTTATAAGTTCAGGACAACTACCAACAATAGTTTCGTGAGAAACTCGTTTTATCTCAACAGCATCATCGGCAATTAGTCTATGACCTCGTTTAATAAGTTCCAAAGCCACTTCACTTTTGCCTATGCCACTTTCTCCAATAATTAAAATACCTTCTCCATACACATCAACTAAAACCCCGTGCATTGTCGTACGAGGTGCAAGTTGAACATTAAGCCATCTTATCACCTCTCCCATAAAATCAGATGTTGTAGTGTCTGTTTGCAATATAGGAATACCGCTTTCCGTAGCGTGGGTAATCATTTCAGGAAAAGCATCAAGCCCTCTGCACATAACAACAGCAGGAATTTTGTGGCTAAAAATTTTTTTAAGCGTTTCACTTCTTTCTTCATGCGTCATTCTACTTAAATAAGTATAGGCTTCAAGTAATTGGAATTGCTTGAAGCCTTTCACTGTCAAAATACTCAAAAAAACCTGCAAGCTGCAAAGCAGGACGATTAATTTCTGGTGTTTCAACAAGTTTTCCGTCAATATCAACATCTTCTGTCAAAATTTTCAAGTTAAATTCTTTAATAATTTTTTTAAGCAAAACCGAATACATAGCAAAGCTCCTCCAAAGTAAAAATGCAACAATTTTTCATTATTAATAATACCTCAAAAACAAAAATATTTCAATGCCAAATAACACAAAATTTATTCTATAAAAAATGGAGCGGTATTATATATCACCGCTCCATTTTTTATATTATACACCTTGTTTCTTAGATTCGCAAAGAGGCTGCATATTTTCCCCTTTCCAAAGCATTACTTTTATTGTTTTCGCACCTATGTGATTAAAATTATATGTTGCGTAATAGTCATTGATACCTTTAGTAATCAAAACATTATTCTGAATATCAAGACTTAATAACTTTCCATTTTCATCATATGCGGAAAAAATAAGTGATACCGGAGTAGAATCTAAAGTACTGTTAATAACCGCATAAGAGTAGTTAACAAAAAGTATTGCAAATTCACTATCAATCCATTTAGCGTAATATTCTCTATCTCCTGTTGAGCCTGCCGGAATTTCCATAACAACATCGCCGTTAAACTCAGCGTTGTCATACCAGCCGCCGAATACATACCCATTTTTTGTTACATTCCTCGGGAGTCTTGTTATAAAGTCTCCTGTAAATTGATTATAGTGTATCCCATTTATCTCTCCGCCGTCAAGGTGATAGGTTATATTATAAACTCTTATCCATTTAGCGTAATATTCCCTGTCTCCTGTTGAGCCTGTCGATATATCATAATCGGATTGAATTTTAAATTCAGGGTCGTCATACCAGCCTTCAAACCTATACCCATCTTTTGTTACCTCTATCGGCAGCAAAAAAAATTCAGACATTTCCGTAAATTGACTAACATATTCCTCATTTATCGTTCCGCCGTCAAGGTGATAGGTTATATTATAAATTTTTAGCCACTTGGTGTAATATGTTTTATCATCTGTTGAGCCTGCCGGAATTTCCGTAACAGCTTCTCCGTTAAATTCAGTGTTGTCATACCAGCCGTCAAATATATACCCATCTTTTGTTACATCTGTCGGAAGTGTAAAGACTGATTGAGAGTAAGGATATTTTGTTATTTCTTCCGGCAAAGTACCGTCATTTAAATTAAGCGTTAAATTATGATATTTAGCAATATGTATTTCAACATTATCTTCCTCCGGTATAGTAATCGTATAGCTTTCATTTATCTTTTCAATTTTCTCGTCTTTCACTGTAACAGAGGCATAATTTTCATCAGCGGGTACAATAATTTGATTTCCGGCTTTTTCATAATATGTTTTATTTGAGGCTTTGCCGTCAATAAACTCTATAATTTTAAAAACTGGTTTATTATCATCAGTCGCCAAAATCGGATATTGGTCTGTTACAGACCATTTTAAATTATTTTCTTTAGTTTCGTTTTGTGTATTTAATCTATACGCTATTTCTTTTATGTCAGAAATATTATCAACACAATTTAAAGATTTACCGGCAAGAGCAGAATCGCCCTGCCCTATAACATTTTTATCCGAATAACAATTTGTAACCATACCAATAAGCTCTTTACTGTCGTTAGAGTTATCTCCAACTAAATTACCTGAGCGGCTATGCGCGGTTATCGTATTTTTTAAGGAAACACAGTTTTCAATAGAACCGCCGTAATTGCAGCCCGCTACAGCACCGCAGATTCTGTTCGATGACGCAACTTTCGAATTTATAACAACAGAATTTTCAATCAATCCATTTGTCAAAAGCTGACCAACAAGAACAGAAAAACGCCCGTCATAGCCGCCGCTGTTATCAAAGCTGCCGTTATCTATAATCAAGTTTTTTACCGTTCCGCTTACTGTACCGAAAAGACCTGATGTAGCATTGTTACTATTAGCTTGAATTGTAAAATTTGAAATTTTATGACCGTTTCCGTCAAAAGTACCTAAGAAGCCCAGATAACTGATTTGACCATTATAAATAAGTTCGCCGCTTGGACAAATTGGAGAAATCGTTTCGTTATTCATATCAATATCAGCGTCAAGAACCGCCTTAACTCTTGGATTGTAGTTTGCCTCCGTAATAAAGTTAGCGAAATCCTCTTTTGAAGCTATATGGAGGGTTTCTTTAAATTCAATTTTGACGTCCACATCTTCATCAGGCATAGTAAAATAATATTCGCCGCTGTCTTTGTTTAGAGTAACTTGAACAGGAGTTCCGCTCTTTGTTGTCACACTGGCTGATGATTGGTACAATCCATCGTTACCTTTTCCGATAAATGTTATTGTTTCTCCTTGAGTAACCGCTGTTTTGTCAAGAACGACGGAGCCATTTTCGGAAATATCTGTTATATTATATATTTTTCTAAATATGGGTGGCTCAGGTGAATATATATTTCCTTTAAACTTGATTTCTCCAAGATATAAATTCCTGCCCTCTCTATCAAACCACTCTGACTTTTCTGTTTTGTTAAAAATCCATTCAAATGTATCGCCGTCTTCTGAAGGCGTAAATGTATATTCTTCAGAAAGAATATTTTCGTATGGGTTTGCGGAAGACGTAAAATCACGGGTTATTTTAGTTTCGCCGTTATGCTTGAATGTTAATATGAATCTACCATATTCTGTAAATCCCTGGTTAACTGCCCAGTCGAATGAAATAGTCTGTTCGCCGATTCCCGCCTGATTAATATTAAGCTTTGCCGTTTTAGAACCTGTGAAATTTTGGCTTAAATTTTGAGTAAGTCCATCTCTTCTTCCATAATATTCTTTTCCGCTCTCTCTTAAATCGGTCCAGCCGTTAGCTTGCAGTTTTTTCATAAGAAATAAATCGGATACTTCAATAGTTTTTGTTCCGCTGTCTGTACCGGAAAAAAATCCGTAGCCTTCATTCGGTGTTGACTCAAATGTAAGTTTGTCACCTATAAATATTTCATCGCCGTCTTTGAGAGTGATATCATCTCTTTTAATCGTAAATGTTCCGTTTTCTACTAAAGGTACAATCAATTTAAATGGTTTGTAAAAACTAATCTCAACTTTTACATCTTCAGAAGGCATAGTAAAAGAATATACGCCTTCATTTTCTGTAATGCTAATTTTTTGTCCATCAGTTACTTTTGCGATTACATCAAGTAAATAAAAACCATCGTTTGGTTTTGCCGTAAATGATACGGTTTCTCTTGAGACAGCGTTTGTTTTGTCAAAAACAGCGGAGCCATTTTCAGAAATATCTGTTATACTATATATTTTTTTAAATACAGGCGGTTTAGGAAAATAATACGCATTATTCTGTAAAAAAGAAGCCTTGACTTCACCAAGATAAAATGTTCTGCCGCTGCTATCAACCCAAGTTCCCAATTCTGTCTTTTCAAAAACCCATTCAAATATATCGCCATTTTCTGAAGGCGTGAAAGTATATTCTTCAGAAAGAATGTTTTCGTATGGATTTGCTGTAGAAGTAAAATCGCGGGTTATTTTAGTTATGCCGTTATGCTTGAATGTTAATACAAATTTGCCGTATTGTATAAATCCCTGATTGACTGCCCAGTCGAATGAAATAGTCTGCTCGCCGCCGGCTATTTCAGCCTCAAATTTCACTGTTCTGCTTACGTTA
>CAOJPS010000070.1 GCA_948441255.1 uncultured Eubacteriaceae bacterium
CGAGGAAGAAGAGAATAACTTTTATAAGCTTCAAGACCCTATTGAATTTAATGGGGAAACTATTACGGAATTTAACTTTGATTTTGACGGCGTTAATTATACAGAATATAAGCGCTGTGAAAATGACGCGAGAAAGCTGAATAAAAAAGGAGAACCTCTTTTATCACCTGTTGATAACGAGTATTTTCAGCTTTGTTTCGCCGCAAAGGCCGCGGGAAAAACAAATGATATTATGCTAGGATTATCTCTCAGGGACGCTTTTAATATCGGCATTATGGTACATAATTTTTTATCGGCTGGGGATTCGGACGAAGAGGAGGAAACAGAACCGAAATCAATTGTGACTACGCTGACGGAGAAACACAAGAAGAATATGAAAACAGCGGAGAACTAGAATTTGAGAAAAATATTATGCTTTTGGCTTTGAAAACCAATACGGGAATAGATTATTATGAAAACCTTCCTTTTAGGGAATTGCAAAGGAAGATTAAGGCTTTTGACAGTCTTACTGAAAATGGACTTATATAAAAAAAGCTACTTTTTGTTGAATATATTAACATTTTTTGATATTATTATAGTATAATTTATTTTATTTTAATGTCAAAGGAGTGTTTATTATGGCAAACGTAAAGGAAGAAAGATTTATTAACAGCAGATTAGCCAAGTATGGCATTTATGAAGCAAAAGAAAAGGTTGATTTCTCAAAATATACTTATAAAGGGTATCTTTCGTATCTTTCGAATGATGATAAAACCGGGAAAAAAGAAGTGGACTTAATACAAACTGTACATATTGATGGTGATGATTACTTCTTTGAAAAAAGAGATTTAACGGAAGAGGATGAACTTTTTCTTAAATTGAAAGGTATATCTGCTTTGGAAGAAAATACGGAAATTTTAAAAGACCAAGAAAAACATCTCAGGACAATTAAAAATATTTTGGTGTTTTTTACTGTAATTGCTGTAATTTCAATGATTCTTTCTATTTTTATGATGATTAACGCAAAAGATGAGGTTTCTAAGTATCAGAAGAAGTATTTATATGAGGAAAAGTTTGAAATTGAAAAATATTTATAGTAAAAAATAAAAAAACTCTTGACTTTTGTCTGGCAAAATGTTATTATAATTATGCCAGACAAAAGTGAGGTGGAAAAATGGCAAATAAAAAAATAGGTCGTCCTACTAATAATCCACGACCACATAAATTAAGTATTCGTATTAATGATAGCAGCAAAGAGATACTTAAAAATTATTGTGATTTTTTTAGAGTTAATATGACAGAAGCTATTGAAAGAGGGATAAAAAAATTAGAGGACGATATAAAACAAAAATAGGGTATTACTCCCCGACCAAAGTTTGTAATACCCTAAAACAAGTTAGAAGTAACCTTCTGAAAATATTATACCATTCAGAGGGACTTCTTTCAATACAAAATTTTAAGTTTGAAAGGAGTTTTTTTAATGGAAAAAACAAAATTTGATTTATTCGAACTTCGGGAAGAAATTTCTTGGATAAAATATGATGTTGAAAAGATTAATCTGCTGATTTTTAATATGACAGCTTGTGATAGAAAGACAGCGTTGTTGTTTTCAATGGTAAGAGATTATGTTGACAAAATAATAGAGGATTTAAAAACTATAGATTCCGTTTTGGAAAGAGAGGTGGAAAATAATGGCTGACTTACAAATTTTTGATTACAAGGGCAAAGAGGTACGGACGGTTGAAAAGAATGGAACTATTTGGTGGGTGTTGAAAGATATTTGTGGTGTGTTGGATATGGATACTTCACAAATTGGAAAGGTTGCTCAAAGGATTGATGAGGATGAGCGTAATCAAATTACGGTCACCGATAAATTAGGCAGAGAACAGAATATGTATGTTGTCAATGAAAGCGGTTTGTACAGTGTAATCCTTCGTTCTGATAAGGAAGAGGCGAAGCCATTTCGCAAATGGGTAACAAGCGAGGTACTCCCGTCAATACGAAAACACGGCGCTTATATGACACAAGAAAAACTTGAAGAAATTATTTTAAACCCTGATATGATGATTAAGCTTTGCAACGCTTTAAAAGACGAGCAGGACAAAAACAAGGCTTTGCAGGCGGTCAATTCAAAGCTGACTGTGGACAATCAGATTATGCAGCCTAAAGCTGATTATTTTGATGAACTTGTTGACAGAAATCTTTTGACCAATTTCAGAGATACGGCTAAACAGCTTGAAGTTAAGGAAAAGGATTTTATAAATTTTCTGATTGACAAAAAATACATATATCGGGATAAAAAAGGTAAACTTATGCCTTATGCTGATAAAAACAACGGACTGTTTGAAGTGAAAGAATGTTTCAATGAAAAAACAAACTGGAGCGGTACGCAGACGCTTATTACTCCAAAGGGCAGGGAAACTTTTAGGTTGTTGTTTTTTAAAGCGTCCTAAAATAAATTTGATATTTAAGCCTCTTTAACAGGAGGCTTTTTATTATGAAAGCGAGGTATTGTATGGCTGGAAGAATGTATGAAATGGCTTTCAGGCTTAACGCAAAGCTGGGAAAATCATATAACAGCGCATTTTCAAGAGCGGAAGAGGTGGCTTCAAAGACATTTAATAAAATAGCTAAGCTTGGGGCAACTGTTCTTGGCGGAATTGGTATTGCTGATATGGCGAATACATATAAAGATTTTCAGCAAAGTATAGCAAATACGGGCGCTATTGCCGGAGTTCCAAAAGGCTCAAAAGAATTTAAGGCTCTTGAAACGGCGGCTCTGGAAGCTGGTAAAAAAACAACAAAAACGGCACAGGAAGCCGCTGACGCTTTGGGGTATATGTCTTTGGCAGGGTGGACAACCGAACAAAGTATAAGCGGACTTATGCCGGTTTTAAGAGCGTCGGAGGCTACAGGAGCAGACCTTGCTGTAACGTCTGACCTTGTTACAGATTCAATGTCCGCTATGGGAGTTGGCGTAGAGCAGCTGACGGAATATCTTGATATGGCGGCGGCAGCGAATAATAAATCTAACCAGAATATGCTGGAGTTGATGGAAGCCATTATAGGCAGCGGCGGTGCGGCGAGAGCGGCGGGGGTTAATATGTACGACCTTTCGACCGCTCTCGGCGTACTTGCGGATAATGGGCTTAAAGGCGCTGAAGGCGGTACGGCTATGAATTCTATGCTTGTAAGAATGACTACTCACGATAAAGCGCTTAAAACAATGAAAAGCTTGGGTGTTGAGGTTTTTGACGCTAATAAAAATTTCAGAGGACTTGAAGCGATTCTTACAGACCTTAATACTGCTATGGCAGGTATGGGAACTGAGGATATAACAGCTAATCTGAAGGCTATTGCAGGTACCAACTACTATTCACAATTTGAGTATCTTCTTGACGCAATTAAGGAAGGTTCGGCAAAAACAGACGAATTTTCGACAAGATGGAAAGAGTTTAACACTGAGCTGCACAATTCAAAAGGTGCTCTTGAGCAAATGGCGGAGGCTATGAATGATACGTTTGGCAGTGCTTTAGCGATATTGGGGTCGGCTTCTGATGATATGAAAATTCAGATTATGAAAGAAATTGAGCCGACTATCACTCCGATTATTAGGGGATTAGCCGATTCACTTCCGGAACTTTCCGTAAAAATTTCAAGCTTTATAAAGTCCGGCGTTAGAGATATAAAAGGTTTGTGGAAATCTGTTTCTCCTTTTTTTGATAAACTTGATTTTAATAAAATTAAAGTTGGAATTATGGGAATTGCCGGAGCTTTCGCGGCGGCTAAAATAGTCAATAAAATTTTAAGTATTAAAAAATCTGTCGGAGATTTGTTCGCGATAATAAGGGCTAATCCGATTGCGCTGGTTATTGAGGCTATCGTTGCGCTTGGGGTAGCATTGTATGAGGCTGGAGAGCAAGCAGAAGATGCTAATCTTGCGGAACATTTTGGCAAAATAACTTTATCAGCAGAACAATTGGATTCTGTTGCGAAAAATATTGTTGGAAGCAAAAGATTTGTTAAATTAGGAGAAGCTTTAGATATTAAAGAAAAATTGAAAAGTTCTGAAAAAACTTTGCAAGATTATATTAGCTCAATAAATAGTATGAATTTTAAAGTAAAAATGGGTGTGCAGCTTGATATTGATGAACAGGAGCAGTATAAAAAAGATATTGCGAATTATATTGAAGGTGTTCGGAACTTTCTTTTAGAATCACAGCAATCTGACCTTTTGCTTTTTGATGGAAATGAAACAATGACAACTGCATTGAATGCTTTTTATTCAAGAAACGAGGGAGAACTTAAACAATTAGGAGAAGATTTAAATAAAGCCGTTACAGAGGCATTTAATGATGGTCTTTTAGAACCTAATGAAATTGAAGCAATATCAAGAATTCAAAATGCTATGGCGGAGATTCAATCAAAAATGGCAAAAAGCAAAACAGAAGCTAAAATAGAAGTATTAACAAATCAGTTAATTTCGGGCGAGGTTACCTCAGAAACATTTAATGCTTTTACCGAGCAATTGAATACTGAAGTTGAAACAGTAAAAGAAAAATTATCAGATTCTTTAGCTGAAAAATTAAGTTCTATTGAAATGGCTTTTAATGCTAAAGATATATCAAAAGAAACTATGGAGAAGCAAAAACAAGAAGCATGGTCAAGTTTTAATAAGGATATTGCTGAAATATCTGAAAAAGCGTTTTCTATGGTTGTTAATACTATGTATGACAAATATGGACCAAGTATTGAGTTAGCAAGAAGAGAAACATTTGTTAAAGATTATAATGGAGGGAAAATTGATTCAGCAACTTCAGGAGTTTTGGAAGAATTTTATGAGGAAATGGAGCCTATGGCAAAAACTCTTGAAGAAAATCAAAACCAGTTAGATAAGAATTCTTCGTTATATAAAGGTATTAATGATAGTTTGTATAAGTTTGGTTTAATTGGTGTTGCGGGTGACACAAGAGAAATATTTGGAATGACAACTGGAGGTAAAAGGCTTGTAGAAAAATACAAGGGTAGAATTGAGCGTAAAACACAATTAGTTGCACCTGAAATAGAAAAAGCAATTAACGAAAATAATCAAAAGAGATACGCTAAGAATCCATTAGTATCACCTAAAATAGAAGAGACTATAAAAAAATATAACTTAAAAAATGGTATAAATCTTAAAACGGAGATTCCTGTAAATGCGAAAGCAAAAATAAATCAAGAAGTTATAAATAAATCTGTAAACAAAAGCAGAGAATATTTAAAAAAAGGGCTTGAACAGCCTATGAACGCAGGAATTACGGCGGACGCGACTGTAAGCGCCGGAGCAATAGACACGTCAAGCTTTGAAAATTCTATTGTTTCGTCTGTTGTTTCATCGTTGGCAGGCTCTTTACAAAAGGCGGCTGAACAAGCAAGTAAAATTAGGGTGAAAAAAACAGGGCCAGAAAAGCCCAGCGGAAAAATCTCTTTGATTCAAGGGTTTGCGACTGGCTCGGAATATACTCCAGATACATTTATAGCTGGAGAAAAAGGAGCGGAACTTATTACAGGTTCTAAAGGACGAAAAGTGTTTACCGCTCTTGAAACAGGAAATATATTTTCAAATATCGGAAAAATTAAGGACACCCTTGTTTCAGCGGTCGGAGCGGTAAACGTATTTGATAAGCTTCGTAAATATGATACTGCGGAGGAAAATGAGGGTATGAAACCTGAAAGAGTTGTAAAGCCTTCAAAAACGGTAAATAATAGTTCTAATTTTTCCGTAACTGTTAATAATGAAATTAAGATTGACGGAGCTGATTCTAAAGATAACGATAATTTAAAAGATTTGATTGACAGGGTTTTGCGAAAAGGCACGGGAGAAATGATTGAAAAGGTTAAAGAGGCTGTTATTTCAGCTATTGAAATGGAAAACGAAAGGAAGGTAAGATTACAAAATGAATAACAGAACTTATACAACTATTCAAGGGGATATGTGGGACAGCATATCCCTTAAAATTTATGGAAATGAAAGGTATATTGACAAACTTATGGAAGCGAATTTTAAGTATCGTCAAGAGGCTGTTTTTTCCGCAGGGGTCGTTTTGAATATTCCTGAAATACAAGACAACTCAAACTATGATACAGAATTTAAAATTCCGAGTTGGAGGAATGATATGAGATGATTTCAAGACGGTGCCGTGTTAAAGTTGGCTTCAGAGGGATTGATATATCTGAATATGTTGAAAGTTTTACTTATTCTGATAATACGGATTTTACAGACGATATATCAGTTGTATTATCTGATAGAGAAAGATTTTGGGCTGATAAATTTTTCCCGGAAACAGGAGATATTCTTACCGCTGAAATTCAAGTTATAAACTGGAATAATGAGGGTGACAACAGAAGTATTAAACTTGGCTCTTTTGAAGTTGATAACGTAAGCTATAATGTTACAAAACTGACGCTTAACGCTGTTTCAGTTCCTATTTTCTCAAGTATACGAGATGAGAAAAAGTATAAAACCTGGGAAAATATCAAGCTTTCTGTTATTGCCGGAGATATAGCCGGAAAAGCGGAATTGCCGCTTGTCTTTGAAAGTGATATTGACCCGGAATATGACAAATCGGAACAGAATAACGAAACTGATTTGTCATATCTTGAAAAACTTTGCAAATCGGAGGGATTGGCAATTAAAATAAGCGGAAAACAGCTTATTATATTTGATGAGGCAAAATATGATACATTTGAGCCGTGTATGACCCTGGAAGCAGGTAAAAGCTATTTTTACGGATATCCGACATTTAAGAGAAACGCTAAAAATATTTACAGCGGCTGTGAGATAAAATTTTTTGACAGCAAAACGGATAAAACGTATACAGGCACTTTTAACGCTCCCGATATGGCAAAGGTAAATAAAATATTAAGACTTAGGGAAAAATTTAACAGCGAATCGGACACTGTTGATTATAATCGAAAAGCAAAAGCAAAATTGAGAGAGCAAAACAAAAAAGAATGGACAGCAAGCGTTAAGCTTAAAGGAGATATTATTTATTTTGCCGGAACAAATGTTAATTTAAAGGGATTTTGCAAATTTGACGGAAAATATAATATTTCCGTCTGCTCACATAGCATTTCAAGAAGCGGTTATATTGTATCGCTTGATTTGAGAAGATGTCTGGAGGGATATTGATTGGTTAAAATAGGAAAAGTTTCGTCTGTTGATGAAAAAAGAGGAACGGCAAGAGTTTTATTTCCAGACAGACAAGACAGTGTTTCGGGAGATTTATTTGTTATTATGCCTTTTACTCTGTCAGGACAGGTTTATTATATGCCGGCTGTTAATGAGAGGGTTGTGTGTGTTTTTGATGACTGTGGTACTGGGTTTATTATCGGGTCATTTTACGCTGACAGCCGGCAGCCGGTTCAAGGCGATAAAAATATGAGTTATGTGAATTTTAATGACGGTACTATTTTAAGATATGACAGAAAAGAAAAAATTCTGGACTTAATTTGTGATGACGGAGAAATAAATATTGTCGGGAAAAAAGTCAATATTATTGAAAAATAAGCGGAAAAGTATTGACAATACGTATTATACGTGTTACAATAATAGATGTAAGGAGGGTTGGTATGAAAGATAAAGATTTATTGAAGCTTTTGCAAAAAAACGGCTGGAAATTAGTGAGAGTACACGGAAGTCATCATATTTTAAGTAAAGGTGGGAAAATAGAAACAATACCTATTCACAACAAAGATGTACCAACTGGTTTACTTAATGCAATATTAAAAAGGACAGGGTTAAAATAACCCTGTTTGACTATAATAAATTTATTATATGGAGGTCTTATTATGTTTTTTGTTTATCCCGCGATATTTCATAAAGAAGAAAATTCATATTGGGTTGAATTTCCTGATTTGGAGGGCTGCCAGACATTTGCCGATACTTTGGAGGAAGCGGCGGAAATGGCGCAGGAAGCTTTATCGGGTTACTTAATTACTACGCTTGAAGAAAAAAATAAACTAAAAAATCCATCTGAAATTAAAGATATTAAATGTGATAAAGATAGTTTTACAAGTTTGGTTACTTGCGATATAGGTAAGTATCTTAATAACTCAAAGGCTATAAAAAAGACATTAACTATTCCTGAATGGCTTAATGATATGGCTGTCGCAAATGGAATTAATTTTTCAGCAATCTTACAAGAGGCGTTAATAGAAAAACTTGAAATAACAAAATAAAAATTTATTTTTTTACAGTTTCACAAAACGTGGAGCTGTTTTTTTATTTAAGGAGCTGATTATATTGATAGGAGCTATAGGTTCAAAGGCTATTGATGATGTTGTTGTTTTTGAGGTATCAGATAAAAGAATACTGACTTTTGACGGATTTAAGAGAAATAATAAAATTAATTTCGCAAAAAATAACGTTTTACTTCAAAAGCCTGTGAGCGAATATGTGGGTCAGGAGCTTGATACTATAAGCTTTACTGTTTCTTTTAAATCTGAGCTTGGAACAGACCCTAGAACAGAGGCTGACAAGCTTATATATCTTCATAGAGATGGAGCGGTTGTTACGCTTATTCTTTGGGGAAAAGCTTTTGGAACATACCGCTGGGTTATTACAAATCTTGATATGGATTGGACAAGAATTAACAAGATTGGATATTGCAGGGCTATAGAATGCGGCATAACACTTGAAGAATATGCAGGGAGGTGGAATTAATGATTATTACAGTTAATTCGGACAATATTACGTTAACTCCCCGAAATATTGCTGAGGAAATAATTCAGAATATAAATATTATTGTGACAACGGTTATGGGAAATGTTCCCCTTGACAGAAAATTTGGTATTGACGGAAAAATAATTGACGATTCCTCAATATTGGGTAAAAGTAAACTAATGATTTCAATTATTGAAAGTATACAAGATTTTGAGCCAAGAATTGAAGTTACCAATATTAGTTTTGAGGAAAATTATGAAAAAGCTGAGGAAGGTATACTGATTCCAAAACTGGAGGTGAAAATTAAAGATGAGTATATCTCTTGAAAATTTGCCGGATATTGATTTTTTGGTAAAAGATTTGGAACAAATAAAATCTGAGATTATACGCGATTTTGAGAAAGCGTCGGGAAGAACGCTTTATCCAGGCGACCCTTTAAAGCTTCTGCTTTTGACTTTCACGAAATATTTTGTTCTTTTGCGGAATAATATAGATTTGTCGGCAAAGCAGAATCTTTTAAAATACGCGGAGGAAGGTTTTTTAGAAAATATAGGGGCTCTTGTTGGAGTTGAGAGGAAAAATCCCGAAGCGGCAGCGGTATCCGTTAGATTTACACTTTCGGAAAAGCAGGATAGTGTGGTTATTATACCAAAGGGAACAAGAGTTACCTGCGATAACAAGATTTATTTTCAAACAGTAGAATACGCAGAAATTGGAAAGGGAGAAATTTCTGCGGTTGTAAAAGCCGAATGTACAGAAGCTGGAGTTATTGGAAACGGATATTATGAGGGGCAGATTAATAAAATTGTCGACCCGTTTGGGTATTTGATTTCCGTGGAAAATGTTACAGTTTCAAGCGGAGGCTCTGATATAGAAGATATTGAGAATTTCAGAGAAAGAATATTGATTGCTCCAGAAAGTTTTAGCGTTTGCGGACCAATGGGAGCTTATAAATATTGGGCGAAAAACGCTGATTCTAATATTTCTGATGTTTCGGTTGTTTCTCCAGAGGCAGGTGTTGTTGAAATTATTCCTCTTATGAAAAACGGTGATATTCCATCTTATGAGATTTTGGAAAATATAAGGTGTATTTGCGGAGCTGATGACAAAAGACCTTTGACAGATAATGTTTTGGTATGTTCGCCCGAAACTGTAAAATATGATATTAATATTAAATATTATATTTCTAAAGATAACGCAACCTCTGGAACATTAGTCCAAAAAAATATTTTGAGTGCGGTTGACGACTTTGTTTTATGGCAGAGAGAGAAACTTGGAAGAGATATTAATCCATCAAAATTAATTCAAAATGTTATGCTGGCTGGAGCCAAACGAATTGAGGTTTTAAGTCCTGTGTATAAAAAAATAGTATACAATCAGGTTGCTGTTAATGAAAAAAAACAAATTGTTTATGGCGGTGTTGAAGATGATTAATATTTATGAATTAAGTCTTTTAGATTTACTTCCTATAAGTATTAAAACTAAAGAAATTGAAACGGTCTGCAAGGTTCTTGATAAACAGCTTTCGGAAATAAGCGAGATATTAATTGATAATATTATTTTTCCAAGAATTGACGAATTGCCCGAAAATACAATTGATTTGCTTGCGTGGCAGCTTCACGTTGATTTTTATGAGCCTCTGGAACTGGATTTGAGGAAGAAGAAAGAACTTGTAAAAAATTCTATTGTGTGGCATAAGCAAAAAGGTACAAAGAAGGCAGTTGAGCAGCTTGTTAAAACTGTATTTTTTGATGATTTTAAGGTTGAAGAATGGTTTACATATGGAGGCAGACCTTATTATTTCAGAATTTCTGTAAAAAATGGAAGCATAAAAACAAAAGAGCAATATAATCTTCTTATTCAAGCTATAGATTCGGCAAAAAATATAAGGAGTCATTTGGAAAAGATTATTCTTGAAAGTAATATTAAAAATGAATTGTATTTTGGAACTTCTGTAAGAAAAACACATACAATTGTCATTTAGCGAGGAGGTTGGTGCGTTTGGCTGAATTTACCGGAATGGAACTTACAGAGAAGGGAAGTTTACTTTTAAATAAAGTTATTACAAGAAACATAAGGCTTGAAATATCAAAAGTTTCTGTTGGAAGCGGCAAGTTTTTAGGAAATGTATGGGAACTTGAAAATCTTGTTTTATATGTGCTTGACGGAGATATTATTAAAAGCAGGGAAATTGATGGACAATGGGAACTTGAAGTTATTTTTAATAATGAAAGCATAAATGAGGATTTTAATTTTAGGGAGATAGGAATTTTTGCTTTAGACCCTGACGCCGGAGAAATTTTATACGCATATTCAAATGCCGGAGAAAATTGCGATTATATCAATGTTTATAATGGTAACAATCTTGAAGAAGAAAAGATGAACATTAGAATTTATACTGCGGGAACTTCAAATGTTTATGCGGAAATAGTAAAAAGCGAAACGGCAAGTCAAATAGAATATAACGATTCAAAAAGTAATATAGGATGCGATAATGTCCAAGCCGCTATTGATAAGGTTGTGACAGAAGCCAAAAACAAAGACGGAGGAAACGCCGATACGGTAGATGGGAAACACGCTGATGAGTTTGCTGAAAAAAATCATACTCATATTTTGTCTGAATTGCTGAATAATGAAAATTTTTATTCCGCTAAAAAAATTGAGTATTCATTATCACGTATTATAGATGATGTAAGCGGTTTTGATAATGACGGTTTTGTAGTTACAAGCGATAACTATCTTGTGTATCTTTATTTTGAACGGTATTACAGTGGTACAGTGCCTGATGGCTATCGTACAGACGCTGTTGTGTATTACTCATATATAGAAAATTGTACTTTGTATTGCCGGAAACAGGTTTTTGATATTTTTACAGCCGGTAGTATGGAAGCTGGTGAATCATATGATAACAGCAGATTGGTATACTATAAGGCGTACGACTTGTCAAAGGCTTTAAGGCATACCCACGATAACGCTGAAATAAGCAAGGCTGGTTTTATGAGCTCCGCTGATAAAACAAAATTAGACGGTATTGAAACAGGGGCGAATAAAATAGTTGTTGACAGCGCTTTAAACGGTGTATCGTCTAATCCTGTACAAAACAGAGTTATTAATGAAGCCTTATCAGGAAAAGCGGATATAGAGGATATTCCGGCAAACTTGCCGGCAAACGGTGGAAATGCTGATACTGTAGGAGGAAAAACGGCGGAAGAATTACAGAACTATAACAATTTGACAAACAA
>CAOJPS010000071.1 GCA_948441255.1 uncultured Eubacteriaceae bacterium
ATTATAATAATTTGGGACATATCTGAAAATCAAAAGAGGCGTTTCCTATAAATGTTTTTTGTTGCAATTTTCTGTAAAATTTGATATATTAAATATGTGTTAAAAAATGATGATTTGGGTTGAAATGTTTCGATTTTCACGAAAACTCAAATATACGTAAGAAAAGGAGTATATAATTATGTTGAAATTAAAAAGTAAAGTTACAGATGAAGTTAATTTTTTTCAAGGTGTTGACCCGTATGAATTGATTGAAAAATACGGCAGTCCTCTTTATGTGTATAATGAACGGATTCTTCGTGAAAGATGCAGAGAAATTAAGAATCTTGTTTCTTATCCTAACTTTTCGGTGAATTATTCGGCTAAGGCAAATTCTAATCTTGCTTTTCTTGAAATTGTTCACGATGAGGGGCTTAGTGTTGACGCTATGTCGCCTGGAGAAATTTATGTTGAACTTAAAGCTGGTTTTAAGCCAGAACAAATTTTTTATATAAGTAATAATGTTTCGGAAGAAGAAATGAAATTTGCTATTGAACATAATGTTTTAATAAGTGTTGACTCGCTTTCTCAGCTTGAACAGTATGGAAAGATTAATCCTGGCGGAAAAGTTGCCGCTCGTTTTAATGGGGGTGTGGGAGCTGGACATCACGAAAAGGTGGTTACCGCTGGAAAGAAAACAAAATTTGCTATTAATCCGGAGTATATTCCAGAGTTTAAAGAAATTCTTAAAAAGTATAATCTTAAATTTGTTGGATTAAATCAGCATATAGGTTCACTTTTTATGGAAGGTGATAAATATATTGAGGGAGTTAAGGCTATCCTTGAAATTGCTAGGCAATTTGATGACCTTGAGTTTATTGACTTTGGCGGAGGATTTGGCATTCCTTATAAAAAGTTTGAAAATGAACCAAGACTTGATATTAAAGATTTGGGTGAAAAACTTAGCGCTGTTTTAAAAGATTTTGCTGAAGAATATGGGAAACAGCTTACTTTTAAGGTTGAACCTGGAAGATATATTTCCGCTGAGTGCGGATTGTTGCTTGGCACAGTTCACGCTGTTAAATATAATGGGCCTAATAAATTTGCCGGTACTGATATAGGATTTAATGTTATAGCAAGGCCTGTTATGTATGATTCACATCACGATATTGAAGTTTATAGAAAATCGGATATTAAGTCTAAAAAAGATGAGGCTGTTACTGTTGTTGGAAATATATGCGAAAGTGGTGATATTATAGCGAAAGACAGAATACTCCCTGATATTAAGGAAGGGGATTTGTTAGGCATTCTTGACGCTGGAGCTTATGGTCACGTTATGTCTTCTAATTATAACAATCGTTTAAGACCAGCCGAAGTGTTTATACGTGAAAATGGCGATGTGGTTTTGACGAGAGAAAGAGATACTCTTGAAGATATTACTAAAAAATATATTTCATTACAATAGTTATGTAATAAGCAGAGATTATAGTAAAATAATTTGAGGTGATTTTATGACTCCTAAAGAACAATATAATAAATTGGTTTCGGAAAAAGTTATTAAAACAATGGAGAGTAGGGGAATTGAGGCTTTTTATTGTGAAAGCAAAGAAGCTGCTTTGAAAAAGATTCTTGAACTTATTCCTGATGAAAGCTCTGTTGCGTGGGGCGGTTCGGAAAGTATTAAAGAATTGGGATTAATATCGGCTTTATATGATGGGAATTACAATTTGCTTGACAGAGCAAAAGCTAAAAACCAAGATGAAATTGATGAGATTTATAGAAAAGCTTTTTTTAGTGATTTTTACTTGATGAGTACAAACGCTTTTACTATTGACGGAAAACTTGTTAATATTGATGGAACGGGCAACAGAGTGGCTTCAATGATTTATGGCCCTAAAAATGTTATTATTGTTGCCGGAATGAATAAGCTTGAAATGAATGAGGAAAATGCTATTTTAAGAGCTCATAGCAAAGCTGCCGGGATTAACGCTTTAAGGCTTGATAAAGAAACACCTTGTGGAAAAACAGGAATTTGTTCAGAGTGTATTGGTGAGGACTGTATATGCTGTCAGGTTGTTATTACAAGAAAATCTAAGCCAAAGGGAAGAATTAAAGTTATTCTTGTGGGCGATGAGCTTGGTTATTAAAACTATAATCAGTGTTTTATAAGGGGTTTTGTATATATGCTTAAAATTTTCGCTACGCTTTTTTTTACTTTTATGAAAATAGGAGTATGCACATTTGGCGGGGGTTATTCTATGGTTCCTATTTTGCAGAGAGAAGTTGTTAGAGGAAAAGGCTGGTCTACAGATGAGGAAATTATGGATTATTATGTTGTCGGTCAGTGTACTCCGGGTGTTATTGCTGTGAATGTGGCTACATTTATAGGACAAAAAGTTGCTGGAGTTTTGGGTGGAATTACGGCAACATTAGGTCTTATTTTTCCGTCATATGTTATTATTTGTCTGATTTCTGCTTTTTTGCAGAGATTTGCTGACCTTGATTTTGTTCAGCACGCTTTTGCGGGAATTAGAATAGCTGTGTGTGCTTTGGTGGTGAACACTGTTATTGGAATGATTAAAAAGAGTGTTAAAGACGCTTTGACTTTTTTAATTCTTATTTGTACTTTTATAGCTGTAGCTTTTTTTGAGGTTTCTCCTGTTATTATTGTCCCGTCTGTTGCGATTATAGGATTGTTTTTTAACAGGGAGGTTTCTCAATGATTATGAATTTGTTTTATCTTTTTGTTGAATTTATTAAGACAGGCCTTTTTTCTGTAGGAGGAGGGCTTGCGACAATTCCTTTTCTTAAAGAAATTGCTATAAATTATGATTGGTTTACTGTTGATGAACTTACGGATATGATTGCTATTTCGGAATCAACGCCAGGCCCTATTGGTATTAATATGTCAACTTATTCTGGGTTTAAAGCGGAGGGATTTATTGGCGCTGCTGTAGCTACAATAAGTATTGTTATTCCGCCTGTTATTATCATTTTGATTGTTTCGAAGGTTTTGCAGAAATTTAAAACAAATAAATATGTTGGGAAAATATTCTCAGCTCTCAGGCCGGCTTCCTCAGGACTTATTATTGGTGCTATGATGGATATTATTATTATATCGTTTTTTTATCCGGAAAATTTTGATAATTTCCAATTTAGTATTCAGAGCTTGCTTGGTTTGTTTAATTGGAAAAGTATAGCTTTTTTTATTATAGCTTTTTTGGGAGTTTTGAAATATAAAAAGCTGCACCCTGTTGTCTTTATTGCGGGAGGCGCTTTATTTGGCGTTATATGCGGACTTTGAGAAAGCTTTTACTGTAATTTCATTTGAAATTGTAGTAATCTTTATTTTTATAAAAGGAGAAAATTAGAATGTCAAATAGGTTTAAAAGTACAAAAGTCAGTATGGATTATATTGACTTTTTGGCGATAGGGGTTTTTACAATACTTGCTATAATTATAAGAGTTAAGGGTTTTGATTTTAGGTCAACAGATTATAATGTTTTTTTGAATAACTGGGTTAATCAAATAAGAGAGGAAGGAGGATTCAGCGCTCTTGGACATAGAATAGGAGATTATACTCCTCTTTATATGTATTTTCTTGCTTTTCTTAGTTACTTTGAAGCGGAGCCTTTATATGGTATAAAAGTATTTTCAAGTGCTTTTGATTTTTTTGCCTCTGTTATTATTTTTAAACTTATTTTTGAAAGAACCGGTTCTAAATTTAAGGCGATAGTTGCTTACGGGGTTACTTTATTTATTCCGACAATATTTTTAAACAGTGCTGTTTGGGCACAGTGTGACAGCTTGTACAGTGTTTTGACTTTTGCTTCAATATATGTTTTGGTATCGGAAAAAGATATAAAAGTATGGAAATTGGATAAGCAATGTATAGCTATGATTTTATATGGAATAGCTTTTTCATTGAAATTGCAGTCTATTTTCGCTTTGCCTGTTTTTTGCCTATTTTTCTTAAAAAATAAATTAAAAATGCGTTATATATTATTAGTGCCATTAGTTTACTTTATAACTGTTTTGCCTTCTGTATTTTTGGGAAGAGAGCTTGGAGAATGCCTTTCGATATATATAAATCAGATGGGAGAATACGGTGGTTTTACATTAAACTATCCTAATTTCTATACTTTTACAAATGGTTTTGAGGATTTAAAGGCTGAAATGATAATTTTTACTTTTATTTTATTGTTTATGGTGCTTTATGTAATATTAAAATCTAAAGTTAAAATTGATTATGATTTAATAATTAAATATTTAGTGTTTTCTGTTCTTACTTGTACATACTTTTTGCCGTCGATGCACGAAAGATATGCTTTTATAGTGGAATTGGCTGTTTTATATTACGTGTTTATAAATCCAAAGGCAATTTTATTATTTATTATTGTTCAGCTATCTGGGATTATTACGTATTTTAAATATTTAACGGGACTTCCGTTGGGAGATGCGGAAATTAATATTTTGTATATCATTTTATCTATAGGAAGATTGGGCTGTGTTATTTATACAGCTAAAGATTTAATTTGTTCTTATGGAAAAGCTGAGTAATATTTTTGGTATACACATAATTATAACAATTCATAAAGTTTTTATCGCGAAACAATAATATAATTACTATACTATAGCAATACCACTTGAAATTAAATGGCTTGACACCTATATTTTATAGGAGTCAAGCCATTACTTTAAAGCAATCGGTTTTTATCGTTTTTCCACAACAAATTTTATTGACGTTTTTGTATCGCCCTCGACCTCAAGCTGAGAAAAAGCGGGTATCGCTACAAGTTCTATTCCATTTGGAGCAACATAACCTCTGGAAATGGCTATGCTTTTTACCGCTTGATTTACGGCACCTGCTCCTATTGTCTGAATTTCTACGCTTTTATTATTCCGCACTATTGCCGCTATAGCACCGGCAACGGATTTTGGCTGTGAATTAGATGAAACTTTTAATATTTCCATATCTTTGTCCTCCTGTTGTGTTATAAATGTATTTTTTGCTTTTTATTTGTTTATATACATTTTTTTTAAAATGTCGGAAGGTTTTTTTGCCAACATTAAAGAGGACATAAGACATACTCCGGCTGCTTTGGTTTTAGCGATTTCTAAAACGTTTTTGGTATTTATACCGCCTATTGCGTAGACGGGTATTTGTAGATTTTCACATATTTCGTTTAAAAATTCTATTCCTCTTGGAGGAATGTTTTTTTTGCACTCTGTTTTGAAAATATGTCCGGCTATTACATAGTTTGCTCCCTGTTTTTCAGCGGTAAGCGCTTCGGTCATAGAATGAACTGAAACGCCTATATTACTGAAATTTGCTAGATTTTCTCGATTATCAATAAAGTCTTTTATGGATAAATGAATATTTTTTATGTTTAATTTTTTTGCGGTATTTATAAATTTGTTGACAGTAAGACTTATGTTATTTTTATTACATATAAAAAGACATTTTTTTGCTATTTTTTCGTATTCATCTTCTGAAAGGTCTTTTTCGCGTAAAATTATTTTATCGGGTTTTTCTTTTGCGATTTTATCTATTTTTGAATAAAAACTATCTATATTGTCAGTCAATTTTCTGTTTGTTATACATACCGTTTTCATTGAAAATCTCCTATACGTAAATATAATCTGTATACACGGGCTGAAGTCCTTTTTTTGTTATTGCCTGACAAACTTCTTTTACACTCCTTGGGTCAGAAATCTCAAATTGTTCGTCACCCTTTGTTTCTTCCTCGTGTCCGCCAACCCCAACACTTACGCCAGCGGAAATTTTTGTTGCCGCCATACCTATTACATTATCTCGAAATCCAGCTCTTTCCCTTGTGGAAATAGTTATTCCGGCATATGGCATAAAAAGACGGTACGCAAGCATAACCTGTAAAAGCTGTGTTTCGTGTACGTCGTTTGGGTTGTTTTCAGCATTATTTATATATGGTCTTAACCTTGGAAGTGAAAATGAAATTTCAGCTTGTGGATATTTACGTCTTATTAAGTCGGCGTGAATTCCGGCGGCAAAAGCATCTTTTCTGAAATCGGAAAGCCCCAAAAGAGAACCAAAAGCCACTCCTCTCATACCTCCCATTAAAGCTCTTTCCTGAGCGTTGAATCTATAGGGGTATATTCTTTTTGAACCGCTTAAATGAACTTCTTCATAACGTTTTGTATCATAGGTTTCCTGATAGACGCTTACAAAGTCTGCTCCGCATTCCCTTAAATAGGCGTATTCGTCAGAGTTGAGAGGATATATCTCAATACCGATGGTTGTGAAATATTTTTTTGCTGTTTTTAATGCTTCACCTATATATTCTACATTTGATTGATTTCGGCATTCTCCAGTTAAAATTAAAACCTCTTTTAAACCTGTTTTGGCAATTGCTTTTAACTCTTTATCTATATCATCATAACTGAGTTTGCCTCTGTTTATTTTATTTTTACAGTTGAAGCCACAATAAACGCACTCATTTTCGCAATAGTTGGCTATATATAACGGAGTGAAAAGGCAAACTGAATTGCCAAAATGTTTCATTGTTTCAATTTTTGCTTTTGCTGCCATAGTTTCTAGAAAATCTGCGGCTGCGGGAGAAAGAAGAATTTTTAAATCTTCGTAGTTTAAACTGTCTTTGTCAAGAACATTGAGAACGTTTTCTTTATTGTATGAATTATAATCATATGTTTTTACTTTGGAGAGAACCTTATCCATTATATTTGACTCTATTTGTTCCATTCCCTTTTGATATTCCATATAGTTTGTTCTTTTCATGTTTTAATACCTCCGATTAATCCTGAAGAAATCCTGTTAAAGGGCTTGATGCTTCACCTTTATTTAAAACTCGTCCAGGACCTGAGAGATAAGCAAGTCTGCCTGCTTCAATAGCAAGTTTAAATGCTTTTGCCATTTGCGAAATGTTTCCAGCGGTTGCTATGGCGGTATTTGCCATAATTGCTGATACCCCAAGTTCCATAGCTTCACAAGCCTGGGAAGGTTTTCCTATTCCAGCATCTACTATAATTGGCAGGTCTATTTCTTCAACAAGCATTTTTATAAATTCTTTTGTTACAAGTCCTTTGTTACTGCCTATTGGCGCCGCGAGCGGCATAACCGCTGATGCCCCGGCACTTTCGAGCTGTTTTGCTATTACAAGGTCAGGATAGACGTAAGGAAGAACAATAAAGCCTTCTTTTGACAATATTTCTGTTGCTTTGACTGTTTCATGATTGTTGGGCATAAGATATTTGGAATCAGGAATGATTTCAATTTTTACAAAATTTCCACAGCCTATTTCACGGGAAAGTTTGGCTATTCTAACTGCCTCTTCCGCTGTTCTTGCTCCAGACGTGTTTGGAAGAAGTGTGACGTTATCGGGGATATAATCAAGAATATTGGCTTCGCCTCCGTTATTGGCACGGCGAAGGGCTAGAGTTATAATTTCTGCTCCTCCTTCATTTGCTACAGATTTAATAAGGTCTATGTTAAATTTACCTGAGCCTAGGATAAATCTCGAGTTAAATTCTTTTCCGCCAAGTTTAAAAGTATCGTTATTCATTATTTGTACCTCCTATAGCAAAACAATAAAATTATAAACGCATAGCAAGGTTTTATTGTTTTGCCTTAAAATTTTTGTGAGTTGATATAAATCACTGGTTAAGGCTTTTCTATTCCAAGTAAAAGCCTGAGTATCATATTTGCTTGATGACCAGCGCAGACCATAACACGAGGTGCCATAAGCCCTGAGCCTGGTTCCGCTGGAGTGGTGTAATCTCCGCAAAGGTATAGATTTTTCATTTTTTTTTCGGTTTTTATTGTGTTAGAACTTTCAAATCCAGCCATTCCCGAAGCTGAAATAATTTTTGTTTTTGGAAGATTGATTAAAAGTGTGTTTACAAGCATAGCTTTAGAGGCTGGATTGTCAAGAGCCTCACAGACAATTTCATAGTCTTTAAAAAGATTTACGGCATTTTCTTCTGAGATTTTTATATTTTTAGTTTTAACCTCTATAAATGGGTTTATGTCGTTTAGCTGTTCTTTTAACGCTTCTGTTTTAAACATTCCAAGATGTTTTATATAATAGCTTTGACGGTTTAAATTGCTTGGTTCTACTATGTCAAAGTCAACTAAAAATAATTTGCCTACGCCAATTCTAGCTAAGCTTATGGCTATGTTTGAGCCTAATCCTCCTAGACCCGCTACAGCAACTTTTGATTTTTTTAGAATTTTATGCACAGCTGGAGTATGTCTTGCTGACATCATTGCTTCCAGTTCGTCACGAGGCGGAAGGATTCCTTTTTGTATTATATATATACTATCATCATTATTTAATTCAATATCTTCAGAAATTTGAAAGCCGTTTAATATTGCTATTGTGTTTTCTTTTTTTGGAAATGCGGAAAAAAGAGTTTTTTCTGAGGTATTTACCCGTTTTCCGTTTAGAAAAACAGATGGCATTTCAACCACCGCCGACAAAACAGACTATTTCAACCTCATCACTGTCTTTTAGAGTTATGTTTTTAAATTTTGTTCTTGAAATTATCTCACCATTTAATTCAACAGCGACTTTATCGTCTGGATAATTTTGTGATTTTAAAAAATCGGATATGGTTACGGCTTCGGGTAAAGGAAATTGTTTTCCATTTAATTTCATAAGCTTCAGCTCCTTTAAAATATGTTTTGAAAAAGAACATAAAAAGGGCTACACCCGTGGTGGTGTACCCCATATTTACAACAACAATATTAACTTATTTTAATTATTGCATATTTATAAAATTATGTCAAGAGTATTTTTGTATTGTTAATGCAAATCTTATTATTTAGGATATAGAAAACTCATTTATTGTTTCCATATTGAGATTTTTTATTTTAAAAGTTTTGTCGGAATATGTCATATAGCTGTTTTTATTTCCATTTTTTGGAATTGAGATAGAGCCGGGATTTATATATATATAATTTCCATTGTTCTCAAAGGCTTGTATGTGAGTGTGACCATGAATTAAAATATCTCCCTGTTTTAAAGGGGGAAGAGAAGAACTGTTATATTTGTGACCGTGAGTTATGAATACAGCTTTATTGTCAAGATATAGAAATATATAATCGGCAAGTATAGGAAATTCTAAAACCATTTGGTCAACTTCACAGTCGCAGTTTCCGCGTACACATAATATTTCATTTTTCATTGAGTTTAAAATATTTATTACCTTTTTGGGATTATAGTCTTTTGGCAGGTCATTTCTTGGTCCGTGATAGAGTAAATCGCCTAAAAGTATAAGTTTTTCACAGTTTTCTTTTTCATAAATCTCTTTTATTTTTTTACAGTAGTATGATGAACCGTGTATATCTGACGCAAACATTAGTTTCATTTTTTTCTCCTTATATTTTTATATTGAAATTATACCTTATATTTGATTATAATAATAGTTGAATAATATTTTTTTGTCAATACATAGAAATTTAAAAAGAATATAGGTTGTGATAATTTGAGAAAATTTAAAAAAATGTATGTTGAAATAACAAATGTATGCAATTTAAATTGTGTTTTTTGTCCTAAAACTAAAAGACTTCCTAAATTTATGAGTTGTGAGGAATTTGAGATTATAGGAAAAAAGCTAAGAAATTTTGGTGATTATATTTATCTTCACGTTATGGGAGAACCTCTTATACACCCTAATATAGCAGATATTTTATATATTGCCAAAAAGATTGGATTTAAAGTTAATATTACAACAAACGGAACCCTTCTGAAAAAGAATAAGGATATTTTAATTTCTAGTGAATGTCTGCATAGGGTGAATATATCATTGCATAGCTTTGAGGCAAATGAGGAAAAACTTTCTCTTGAGGAGTATATAAAAAATATAGTTGAGTTTTCAAAAGAAGCCTCCGAAAGAAAAATAATTTGCCTGCTTAGATTGTGGAACGCTGATGGGAAATTTATAAAAGCTGACAACTTACTTAATGGGGAAATATTAAAAATACTTGAAAAGGAAATAGGTTTTAGTTATACTATTAGTAGTACGTTGTGCAAAGGAAATAATTTTACAGTTAAAAAATATTTTTATATTGAAATGGATGAAAAATTTGAGTGGCCTGATATTTTAAAAAAGAAAAAAAATGAGCAATGTTTTTGCTACGGACTTCGTGACCAGATTGGCGTGCTTTGTGACGGAACGGTTGTTCCTTGTTGTCTTGACCGAGATGGCGATATTTCTTTGGGAAACTTGTTTAAAAATTCTCTTGATGAAATTTTAAATTCGAAAAGAGCTGTTAATCTTTATAATGGTTTTACTGCTAGAACCGCTGTTGAAAAACTTTGTGGAACTTGTGGCTTTGCGGAAAAATTTAAAATATCGCGTTAGAGTGTGTTTTAAAATTGTGGGGAAGGGGCGTCCTAATATGAGTTTTGAGGAAATTATGGAGGAAATAAAACTTGGACTTACAGGAGAGGTTGAAAAAGACGTTATCTATATTATGCAGAAAAATAAGGAATATAAAAAATCATCTTTTGCGGAAGAAATTGGCAGAGAAACAGGAAAAATGATTTATAATATACTGCCGGATGAGGAAAAAGTTATTTTTGAACGGCTTTTGATGGAAGATACAGAAACTATAGAGAAAAAAATAAAAAATATTGAAAACGAAGTCAAAGAATGTAACTATATGAAAGCTGTTGAAATAGCTGAAACCATTATTCCTAATATACAAAGCGACGGAAAGTCAGACGGTAATTTTGATTATGTTTGTCTTAGTAATTTATTTGAATTGTATTTATATACTAAAATTTATAAAAAAGGCAGTCGGGTTAAGCCAACTCCATTTAATTTTTCTTATGTTTTTAGGCTTTATGGTTTTGCTCTTTTCAAACTTTCTAAGGATAATGAAGCAGAAAAGGCCTATGAAAACGCTGTTTTTTGGAACCCTATTGGAACTGATGCCCTCCTTGATTTGGGTGAAATTAAATTTTTGAAAAAGAAGTATAAAAGTTTTCTTGAAATAATTAAAAATTGCCTTGACTACAGTTATGATATAAATCAGACAGCACTTTGTTACTATAATCTTGGAAGATATTATTTTGAAAAAGAGAATTATGAGCTTGCTATTAATATGTATATATTGTCACATTATTTTAAACCTAACAAAGCGTCGTATCAAAAGATTCAGAATTTGGTATCAGAAAAAGGGATTGAACTTAAACCGCCCTCTGTAGACGATATGAAAAAAATTTGTAATAGTATAGGCGTTCGTATGGGTATTAATCCGTTGGTTGTAAATCTTGCGGCAAGTATGGGTACAGAAGCGAAAAAACACGGAAATATTGAAGCGGCAAAATATTTTTACGATATTCTTTTTTCTCTTACAGGAGATAAGGCTATCTTGGATATCGTATTTGACTATATGAAACAAATTAAAGATAAAAAATAGCCGAGACTGCTTTATTTTATGATTGG
Source organism: uncultured Eubacteriaceae bacterium (assembly GCA_948441255.1). Lineage (GTDB taxonomy): Bacteria > Bacillota > Clostridia > Lachnospirales > CAG-274 > MGBC114079. The sequence goes on from CAOJPS010000071.1 coordinate 11,428, forward strand.
AGATGTTAATATATGATGTTTAATGCTGTATTTGACGGATATTATAATGCTATTACGGGAACGGCTGAGTTTTTCTCTTTTATTGGAGTAAAAAATTTTACTTCTCTTTTGAAAAATTCTCACGAGGACGATATCGTTGAAATAAAAAACGCTTTTGAAACTATTAGTGAAGATAAAAATGCTTATTTGTCTATTCGTTTGAAGAATTATGAAGGCTTATTTGAGTGTTTTTTTGTGGAATTAAGACTTATTATTGATGGAGATATTGATAAAAAACGTGTTAATGCTGATTTTTATACTGCTGATGAACTTATGTGTTCTCTTTCAAAAAGAGATTTGATTGTTAAGGAATATAGAACTTTACTTGATATTTTGGGAGAAATTTATTTTGAATATTCTTTAACCTTTAAAACAATAAGGTTTTACTGGATTAACAAAAATCAAAATATTGATATATATAATGGTAATTTTTCTGATTGGAAAGAATATATGTTTG
>CAOJPS010000072.1 GCA_948441255.1 uncultured Eubacteriaceae bacterium
CCGAATGCGCAAGGTACAGAACAATTTGTATCATCTAAAGAAATAAAGAATGACAATACAAATGTTACATCATCTGAAAAAAATAACATTGCAAATAATGTAAAAATGCCGGATACAAATGTAAATAGGAATACCCAAAATAATAATGTTTCAGTGCCAGAAAAAATGTCAAAACCAAATGCTGAAATAAGGTTAAATGCTAAGAATACAGAGGAATTTTCTTTTCAAAATGCTAAGAAAAGTAGTGATATTAAGGGTAATATTGATATTATTGATAAAACAAATGCCCAACAACGGATTTTGAAAACAGATAGTCTTCAATCTAGCAGTGTTAATTACGATAACTCAGTTGATAACACATCTTCCTTTACAAAACTTCTAATTAAATATAAAAATATATTTATGCCGCTTTTAGAACGTTCAATAAATTCAGGCAGTCTTGATATGTTTAGAACTTCGATTTCAAACTATGGACTTAGTGGTAAATTTTCAATTTCAGAGTTATATTCGGCAATAAAAACAATATTTCCTGAAAACTCAAAATTATTAAATAATTTTAATTTGTTGCCTGAAGTGAAACTTGCACTGGCAACATCATTAAAAGCTTCGGAATTAAGACATCAAATAGAGAATAATGCTAGTATAGAAAATAATGTTTCCAATAATGAAAGTAATATTAATAATGAAAATAAACAGTTACGGCAGTATACAAATAGGGGAGGGGTAGATAATTCTGAAAATTCAAGTGATTTACTGCCTTCGACAAAACTTTCAGAAAAACAGTCTTTTATACATACACGTAACAATGTTAGTTATGAAAAAACAATAGTTCAAGATAAAATGATAGCTTCAAAACACACACAAATACCTTTTGAAAAGTTGTTTTTTCAAAATAGGGAGTTGATTATGCCTAAACTTGAAAAAGCCATATATGATAATTCTTTGAAAGGCTTTAGAGAGTTTCTTTCAAATATGGGATATAAAACTCAGCCTTCAATAATAGAAATGGATAATACACTTAAAATTGCTTTATGGAATAATAAAAATCTGTTAAAGAGATTTGAAAATATCCCTGAAGTAAAAAAGGCTTTGGCTGAATATAAGAATATAAAAACGAAAGAAAACGCTATAACAGATAAAATGCTTAGTGATACGCCAAAAGAATTTAAAAAAGTTGATTTTAAATCAGACTTGTTTGATTTAAAAGATTTAAAAGAAATTTTTAAATCAGCTTTTAAAGATTACCCTAAGGTTAATGAAAAGACTCAACAGCTTTTAAATACTAAAGAACAGTTTTTAAATAAGGCTATGAAAAAACTTTCTCTTGATTTTTCAAAAGATTATAGTGAGTTGAAAGATTTTTCTGAAAACTTTACAAAAAAGCTTAATAATATTCAGAATGAAATTTCAACAACTCAAACTAATATTTATAATAAAGTTACTCAAGAAATAAATAATGTAATGAACAATATTGAATTTACGTCACAGTTAAAAGATTCGGCTTATTTTCAATTGCCAATAATAATAAATGATAATCCAGTAACAGCTGAATTATATATTTTTAAAAATAAGCATAAAAATAAAAACTCAAAGTCAGCAAGCGCTGTAGTATCATTAGATTTAGCGTTTCTTGGACATTTTGAGGCATATATAAATAAAACTGACAGAAATATAATTTGTCAGTTTAAAACGGAAAATAAAGAAATGGAAAAGTTAATTTCATCAAAAATAAATAACTTAAATAATGCTTTGAAAAAGTATAATTATAATTTGCAGCAAGTGACTTTTAAAGAATTTGATGAAAAGTTTTCTCTTATTTCAAAAGAACCCGTATTATCAGAGAGTAATCCATCAAAATCTTCGTTTGCGCTTGATATAACAACATAAAATGCTCTTCAAGCGTTAAAAACCTTGAGGTTTTACCCTGGCTGCATGGGCGAGCAGCAAAGCGCAGCTTTGCGACCAGCCTCAAACTCCACAAACATAGTCAGTGCTTTTGGCTTTGCCAAAAGCCGGCTTACGCCGTCCGCACTTCTTTGCGGCACTTTTTAAAAAAGTTTGAAAAAAACTCTTGTGCGAAACTACGTTTCGCGGTTTTTTTCACCGAACTCACGTTATATTATACTTTTCATTACGAAAAAAATTTTTGAATTGTTACTGCTTAGGCTATCTAACAGATAGGTCTTTTAAAAATTTAGGCGGTGAGAAAATTGTTGAATATTTCTTGCCGCCTTTTAGTAAGTTAAAATATTTAATTTTTACTTGAATAGATTTCTTTAAAATTTTACATTGATTTTGAAATAAGTCTATTGTTTTAGAATAATTTCATCAATAAGCTTAACAGCATCTTCAATACAGCCTTCGCAGGAACGCAAAACTTTTTTTGTTTCAACACCTTTTAATTCTTTACATATAACAGAAGAATTTTTGTTTTTAAATTTTTCAATAAGTTCTTTTGAGATTTTATAGGTATCAGCTTTTGTTTTTGTATTTTTTGTTCCCGTGCTAGTTTTTAATCCCGCAAGAATAACAGCTCCAGAAATAGCTCCGCATACACCTTGCATACAGCCAAATCCCGAACCGAACCCCTCAGCCACTTTAAATACGGTTTCTTCATCTATGTCGCTAAAAATATCACTATATGCGCAGGCTACGGCTTGACAGCAATTATAGCCCTTTTTTCTGTTTTCAAAAGCTTTTTCTACTCTTTTATTCATAAAAATATCCTCCTATTTTTAAGAATTGTTGATTACAGCAGCTTTTTTATTCTTTATTCTGAAATTGCTGTAATTCAAAAGATAGTATATCAATTGAACCACTGCCAGTATATTTGAAGAACAATCCATTTACACAATTTGAAATATTAAATGTGCACACAACGTCAATCCAAACATTTGAATTTATATCAACATTGCATATTCCTATTATATTTCCATTTTCTTGAAGAGATATATTTATATTTCCTTTCGCTTTTCCTCGGATTTTAAATGATATTCCTTTAAATGAATAAAACTCAAAATATTTGAATCCAACCAGACAGTTATTATGAAAATTGGTTAAATATTGATTCTCTCCTCTTTCTCTGTCTTCACCTTTTTGTGTTAAAAAAGGTTCATTTAACTTTTTATCATCAATACTTTCATATTTATTGAGGTCGATTAGATTACAAGCTATATAAATAGGATAAGTACCATATCCTTTAAGCGGGCCTCCGTTTAATCCACAGCTTGTTGCCTCAACTTGTTTTATTTCACCGTTTTTATCTATATTAATGTGTTCGGCAACACCTTGTCTGCAAAAAGAACTTCTATTTGAAAATCTATGGTCAAAAATATAATATTCTTTATTTATACATACAATTCCTCCATGAGTGTTTCCTATAGGATAGGCGGGATTATTTTCAGAATGCCCGTTAATTCCAACATCAGAAGATGAATGTATTCTTCCTCTGTAAGTAAAACCACTGTCAGGATATTTACTTGTACAATAATGCAGCCCCGTAAGTCTTGCGGAATAAACAAAATAATATAATCCGTTTATTTTTCTTACTGATGACGCTTCAAAAAATTTAGCGTCATTAGGACAATCATTTTTAGATAATATAACTTTAGGTTCTTTTTTTATTGTAAGCATATCATTTTCAAGAATGGATACATGAGGACCTATAAATAATCTGCCGTTTTCATCTTTCTCTTTTTTACCGCAAAATCCAGAATACAAATAAATTTCACCATCATCATCAATAAAAACACTTGGGTCAAATTGATAATAATCTCCTTGTCTGATTCCAATAATTTCTCCTGAAGCAGTATGAATATTTCCATAATATTGATATTTTCCAGCAGGCTCATCGCAAACAGCTACAGATATGATTGAAGAATGAGCGATAGAATAAAACATATAAAATTTATTATCTTTACCTTGTATAACATCAGGCGCGTATAATATATTTTTTCCATTTCCAGGATGCTGTTCTTTTTTATAAATAATACCCTCATATTTCCAGTTTGAAATATCATTAACTGGAGCTGACCAGCAAACATAATCATTTTCACAATATTCTTTACCGTTAAACTTATCGTGGCTTCCAAATATATATAGTCTGTCATTAAAAATGCGTGGTTCTCCGTCAGGAACATATTCAAAGCTTGGTAAATATGGATTAAATACTTGTTTTTTCATAGTATATTTTCCTCTTTTAACTTTCAGTTTTTATAAAGTTAAGCCATTGTTTAATTTTTTTCTCGTATCCATTTTCAGATGGAATATAGTATTTTTTGTTTACAACTTCATTAGGAAGATATTGTTGTTTAACATAATGATTTTTATAATTATGAGCGTACTTATAACCTATGCCATGTCCAAGTTTTGAAGCTCCTTTATAATGAGAGTCTTTAAGGTGAGTGGGAACACCTGATGTTTGTATATTTCTAACGTCTTCAAGAGCTGTGTCGATTCCTATAATGGCAGAGTTGCTTTTGGGTGCTGACGCTACGTAGGCGGCTGCCTGAGCTAGAATTATTCGTCCCTCTGGCATACCAATTATATTAACTGCCTCAAATGCCGAAACAGCAACTTGCAAAGCACGGGGGTCGGCATTTCCCACATCTTCAGAAGCACATATAATAATTCTTCTCGCAATAAATTTAATGTCTTCGCCGGCATAGAGCATTTTAGCAAGATAATATATCGCCGCGTCAGGGTCGCTTCCACGCATACTTTTGATGAACGCTGAAATTGTGTCATAATGATTGTCGCCATCTTTTTCATAATTTAATACTCTTTTTTGAATACATTGTTCAGCGACTGAAATGTCTATATATAATATTCCATCGCTGCTTCTTTCTGTTGTTAAGACAGCAAGTTCAACAGCATTTAAAGCGGCTCTCGCGTCTCCATTTGCCATATCAGCAAGAAAGTTGACTGCTTCATCGGTAATTTCAATTTTTAAAGCGCCAAATCCATTTTCTTTATCAAGTATACAATTTTTTATTATTAATTTTATATTATCAAAAGTCAAATGTTTAAGTTCAAAAATTATACTTCGTGACAGCAAAGCCTTATTTACCTCGAAATAAGGATTTTCGGTAGTAGCTCCGATAAAAGTAAGTGTTCCATCTTCAATATGCGGCAAAAGAGCGTCTTGCTGAGATTTATTGAATCTATGAATTTCATCTATAAAAAGTATAGTTTTTTTTCCTGTCATACCCATAAGCGTTTTTGCTGCTTCAACAGTATCCTTAATATCTTTTATGCCGGAGGTTGTGGCGTTAAGCTGAACAAATTCACTTTTTGTTGAATTGGCTATTATTTTAGCAAGAGTTGTTTTACCTGTTCCTGGAGGCCCATAAAAAATGATGGATGTTATTTTATCAGCTTTAATGGCTCTGTATAAAAGTGTATTTGTACCTACAATATGTTCTTGACCTATAAATTGTTCCAGTGTTTTTGGTCGTATTCTTGAGGCAAGAGGTGATTCTTTTTTCATATTTTTTTCTCTCTGATATTCAAAAAGATTCATAATTATCTCCTTAAATATAATAGCAAATGTTTAGTATAAACCAATAAAACAATTTTTTCATATATTGAGTTTAATAAATATTTTAGTTTATTATTTTATTGATTTGATATAGAATACTAAAATTTTTCGATGTAATCATAAAATGACGGAAAAGAAATAGATACACATTCCGCGTTATTAATAATTGTTTCGTTTTCAGCATTTAAAGCCGCAATCGCAAGGCTCATAGCTATTCTATGGTCATTATGGCTTTCCACTTCAGCGCCGTGTAATTTTGAATTTCCCTGTATTATCATACCATCATCGGTTTCTTTAATTTCAGCACCCATTTTTCTGAGTTCTTCCGTAATAGTGGCAATACGGTTTGATTCTTTTACTTTTAGTTCTTCTGCGTTTTTTACTATTGTAGTTCCATTTGCGAAAAGTGCGGCTACAGCAAATACTGGAATTTCATCAATCATTCTTGGTATAATTGCTCCTTCCAGCGTTATACTATGAAGGTTTGAAGTTTTAACTTCAATATCTGCTGTAGGTTCTCCGATTTTATCTTTTTTGTTAATAATTTGTATATTTCCTCCCATTAATTTTAAAGAATCGATAATTCCTGTTCTTGTTTCATTAATTCCGACATTTTTTATTATAATATGAGAATTTGGAACAATAAGTCCCGCGACAATAAAAAAAGCGGCTGAAGAAATATCAGAAGGAACAGAAACAGTTTTTCCGTATAATTGTTTAACTGGAGAACTTATGATTTTACCGTTTTTATTTTTTATATCAGCGCCAAAATAGTTGAGCATAATTTCTGTATGATTTCTTGACGCAATAGGTTCTACAATTGTAGTAATATCGTCAGCAAAAAGGCTGGCAAGTAAAATAGCTGATTTTACCTGAGCGCTTGCTACAGGCAATACATATTCTATAGCTTTGAGTTTTGTGCCGTCAATACGCAAAGGAGCAAAATTATCTTTATTAAGTCCTTTCATTTTTGCTCCCATTAAAGAAAGCGGTTCTATAACTCTGTTCATAGGACGTTTTTGTATTGATGAATCTCCTGTAATTTCACAAGAGAACGGCTGAGCGGCAAGTATTCCTGAAATAAGACGAATAGTTGTTCCGCTGTTTCCAACATCAAGTGTATCTTTTGGTTTTGTAAGTCCACTAAGACCTTTTCCATAAACTTTAACAGTATCATTATTTATCTCAATATTAATTCCTAGTTTTTTAAAACACTCAATTGTAGACATACAATCATTTCCTGTTAAGAATCCTGTAATTTCAGTAATTCCTTCCGCAATCGCTCCAAACATAACCGCTCTATGAGAAATTGATTTATCTCCAGGAACGGTTATGATTCCAGAAAGCGATTTTTTGGGGTATACATATTTTCGCATAATTATTTACCTTTCATAGTATTAAAAAAATCTTTTATTGTCTTACTATTTCAAAATTAAGTTCTTTTAAAAGCTTAATACTTTTTTCTTTTTCAACTTCATTTTCAAAAGAAATTTGTAAAATTCCATTTTCAAATTCTCTGTTATTGATTATACCAATATTTTTTATATTTATATTGTTTACGCTTAAATGAGTTGAGATAGTCGCGATAATACCAGGTTTATCGCAAACATTTAAAAATATATCATAGGTTTTCGCTATTATACCTGTATTTTTGTCAGAAAATGAATTTCTGTAATTTTTGGCAGTTTCAAAGAAATTATAAACCTCTTTTTCATTATTGCTGAAAAGAGATTCCTCAAATTCATTTAAAACATTTTTAAAGTATTTTACAGCCTTTAAAATTTCAGTTTTATTTTCTTTGCAAATTCCATTCCACATTTCGGGACTTCCGGAAGCAATTCTTGTTATATCTTTAAAGCCTCCTGCCGCAAGGCTGTGCATATAACCTTTTTTACCGTCAAGTTCCTTAACCATATTGACAAGAGAAGCCGCGACAATATGAGGAATATGACTTATTGCCGCGACTGTATGGTCGTGATATTCCGAATTTAGTATAATAGGAACAGCTCCAATTTTTTTAATAATATCAATAAAGTTATTGACTACATTTTCAGGAATGTTTGAAGCTGGGCTTAAAATATAATAGGCATTTTCCAGCAGATATTCTTTTGCGGAAAAATAACTGGTTTTTTCTGAACCTGCCATAGGATGACCGCCTATAAAGTAAATATCTTTATATTTTCGCATTTTTTCACATATACTGTTTTTTGTGCTTCCTACATCTGTAATGATACAGCTTTTTTTTATATATGGCAAAAGTTTATCAACATATTCAGTTATTTTATCAACAGGAGTACAAATAAATATACAATCGCAATTTTCAAATATTTTTAAGTCGTCTACAGAATATTTTGTGATGATATTTTCTTTGAACGCTGCCAAAAGTGATTCTTTACTTCTATTGAATGCTACAACTTCAGCGTTTAATTTTAGTTTTAGCGCTTTCGCTATGGAACCGCCTATAAGTCCAAGACCTATAATACCAACTTTTAACATATATTAAAACTTCCTTCCAGAAACAGTAATTTTTAAGTTTTACAATTTAATTTTAATTTTTTTGTCAATCTCCATAAAATCAGAACCGACTTTGCAGCTATAAGCTAAGATGATAACTCCTTGATTTTCAGCATATTTAAGAGCTTTACCAAATTCTGAATGTGTTTGATAGTTTGGTTCAAACCATAAAACATCGCTCATTTGAATAACAAATATTATATAAGAATTATAACCTTGTTTTACAGCGTCACAAAGTTCAAAAATATGTTTAACTCCTCTTTTTGTAGGAGCATCTGGAAAGCGGACTATTTTATTTTCCTCAAGAGTAACACCCTTAACTTCGATAAATATACGTGAATTATCTTTTTCGGCATAAAAATCAAAACGTGAGTTTTGAAACTTTACTTCACTTTTTAAAAGATTAACACCATCAAAAAGACCGCCGGATTCAATCCATTCTGAAACAGCTTTATTGGGAGCTTGTGAATCCATATTTATAAGTTTATTGTTTTTTATTACTGAGATAAGAGAAAATCTTGTTTTCCTTTTTTCAGAAAAATTTTCCTCAACAAAGACTTCAGCATTAAATACAAGAAGTTCTTTGCATCTTCCTGTGTTTTTTACGTGACATTTCTCAATTTTACCGTCTATTTCAACAAGCGCAATAAAACGGTTTTCTCTTTTTTTAAAAATACCTTTTCGTATATTTTGATATCTCATAATATATTTTGGCTTTAATTATTATTTTTTAAATATTCAAGAACTTCCGCTGGATTATCGCTTGTTTTTACTTTATTGAAAACTTTTTCGATAATTCCGTTTTCATCTATTATATATGTTGTTCGAACAACTCCCATACTTACTTTTCCGTAATTTTTCTTTTCCTGCCATACATCATATGCTTTAATTACCTCTAGTTCAGTATCTGAAAGAATAGTGAAATTAAGTTCTTGTTTGGAGGCAAAATTCATATGAGATTTAACACTATCTTTGCTTATTCCTATAACAACAGCGTTTAATTTTTCATATTCCGAATTGTTATCTCGAAAACCGCACGCTTGTTTTGTGCAGCCTGGTGTTGAGTCTTTTGGGTAGAAGTATAAAATAACTTTTTTTCCTTTAAAATCTTTTAAGTGGACAACATTTCCGTTTTTATCAAGTAAATTAAAATCTGGAGCTGTAACTCCTGCTTCAAGCATAATATCATTCCTTTCAAAATTTATATATTTTATTATATCATAAAATATATAAATGGTAAATATTTTATAAATAATTGGTGTAAAATTTATTTTAACGCGAGTTTGATGGAAATTACAGAGTTAATGGAATTTTTTATAAAAATAAAGATTTTAGATGATATAATAAGATATTAAGAGAAATATTAAAATTATTGAAAAAAATAAGATTTAAAATGTCATTTTTAGATTATACAAGTCTGTTAAAAGACTTAAATATTATTTGCAAAGATATTTTAATTATGTTATAATATTTTTTGTTAATTAAACATATATATTTTTAGGAGTGTGATTTTTTGTGGATCCTGCCAGTTTGGACCCTTCGAGTAGTTCTATGTCATTACAGATTTTGCTTTTAATTGCTTTGTTGCTGTTGTCAGCTTTTTTTTCGGCTTCTGAAACGGCTCTTACTTCTTTGAGCAAAATTCGGCTTCGCAATATGGTTGATGATGGTGTTAAAAACGCAAAGCTGATTGAAAAAATTCTTTCAGACCAAAACAGGCTTATCAGTGCTATCCTTGTTGGAAACAATTTGGTTAATATCGGAGCGTCAGCATTAGCTACGTCTTTTGCTATTGATGCTTTTGGGAATAATGTTGTTGGTTTTGTTACAGGTATTCTTACATTAATAGTGTTGATTTTTGGTGAGATAACCCCTAAGACTTTTGCTACTCAAAAAACTGAAAAAGTTTGCATATTAGTTATTAAACCTATTGCTTTATGTGTGTTTGTGTTTACACCGATAGTTATTGTTCTTAATTTTATTACAGGTATTTTATTTAAAATTCTGGGGTGCGACTTTGATAAGAAAGCTCCAACTATTACAGAATCTGAATTTATAACTATGGTAAATGTGGGACACGAAGAGGGAGTTCTAGAAGTTGACGAGCGCGAAATGATTAACAATGTTATGGGTTTTGGTGATTCTGACGCTAAAGATGTTATGACGCCAAGGACAGATATTATCGCTATTGAAGTAAATTCCACTTATGAGGATGTTTTAACATTGTTTAAAAAAGAACAATTTTCAAGACTTCCCGTTTATAAAGAAAATATTGATGATATTATTGGTATTATTTCTATTAAGGATTGTATGTTTTTAGATAGTTCGAAAGAATTTAGCATTAGTTCTGTTATGAGAAAGCCTTATTTTACTTATGAGTCTAAGTCGTGCAGTGAACTTTTTTCAATTATGAGAACAAAAAGCCTGTCTATTGCTATTATACTTGATGAATATGGTGGTACTTCGGGAATTGTTACACTTGAGGATTTACTCGAAGAAATTGTAGGAGAAATATCTGACGAGTTTGACGATGAAACAGAGGAAATTAAGGCTGTTAAAGAAGGCGAGTTCATAGTTGAGGGAAGTGCTAAAATTTCTGATGTGAATGATATGATAGGTACTAATTTTGAATCCGAGGATTTTGATTCTATTGGGGGATATGTTGTCGGGGTTATTGGTAGATTTCCCGAAAAAGGTGAAACTATTGAGGAAGACAATATTAAGTTTATTATAGAAGAAACTGATAAAAATAGAATTGAAAAAATGAGGATTTTGATATAATGTAAATTTATATTTATTAAAAATAAAATTTAAAGGATTTTCGTATGTAGATAGCTGAATACCTTTATTATGTAAAAAAGATATGCCTTTTTGATATAAATGGCATATCTTTTATTAAACAGCGAAACGTAGTTTCGCTGAATTTTACCGCTTTTTCAAAATTATTTTTATTGCCTTTTGGTTAGTATTTTTCTAATATTTTTTTCTGATAACAAAATAAATCACTAAATATAAAATCATAAGACCACAAATCGAAAGACCCAAAACAGAACTTGCCTCATCAAATCCAAGAACTTTTAATCCTATAATTAAAGCGCCAGATATAACTATATAAAAATAAAAAGCAAGTCCTTTTGATCTTTCAGCTAAAAATCTGTTGCGTTCATCATTGTTTTTTACATCAATTTTTTTAGCGAAATTCTTATTAGTCTTATATTTTAAAATAAGATATATTCTCAATATACAAATAAAAATTAGCCCTGTTGTTAAACCATTCCAAAAAGAGTAAGAATCTCCCTCACCCCAAGATCCTGTAAAAATAAATCCGCAAAAAGCGATAATTAAAATTATAAAATACAAAAAAAGCTGTTTGTTTATATTCATAAATTAAACCTCCTCATAAATAAAAATATCTTCAATAGAAACATTAAAATACTTTGCCATTTTAAAAGCAAGTAGAATTGACGGATTATATTTTCCATTTTCTAAAGAACTAACAGTCTGCCTTGACACTTCCAGTTCATTAGCAAGCTGCTCTTGGCTTATTCCTCTTTCCTTTCTTATTTTCTCAAGGTTATTTTTCAAAACATCACCTCCATAGCAAAAAAAGCATAATAATTTACCAACTACTATTATAATAAATGTAAAGTTTAGTTTACATTTATTATAACATATAAAAATAAAATGTCAAGTAAACTTTACAATTTTATAAAATTATATTTGTTAAAGTGTCAATGATGGGTTACACTTTATGAGAGAATAAAGTTGTCAAGAGAAAGGTGGAG
>CAOJPS010000073.1 GCA_948441255.1 uncultured Eubacteriaceae bacterium
AGGAAATTGAGAAGAAAATAAAAGTTATAGGTGTTGAATTAAAAAAAACAATGCCTTCTGCCGCTGATGTGAAGAGCAAAGATGACGAACTTAACGGTATAAGCGGAAAAAGTTTTAATATTTTTAAAACTTTACAAGACAAATTTAATGAGATAAAAAAAGTTGTTACAAATCCGGGAGATAAAATTTATCTTGTAGATTATATTATGAACAAGTGTACTTATATTACATCGCAAACGGGACGAGAACATTATTTTAAATGGGGGGAGGTTGAATATATTATTTACGGACAAGAAAGTCAGGCGGCAAATATATTATGTGCAGTAGGAGAAATCGCATTAATTCGGCTTGCTATAAATGCGGTTAATTATTGGATAACAACTCCTGGTGAACTTATTACAAGAACTGTTTCCGCTGTTGTAAGAGGTCTTGCGAGGACGGCTTTAGATATGACAACAATGCTGTTGGATACCGGTACAGGAAGTGATAAAGGACTTATTGCGATTTGTCCGTCTTTAAGTAAATACAAAGTATTATCATACTCTGACCATTTAAGGCTTTTGCTTCTTATGAAATGTGAAGGAAACGGAGGCGCTGATGCGTTAAAAAGATGTATTCACGTTACAATGAAAGAAATGGGTGAAGATATAGCTTTTACAGATGGGGACAATGTTCTTGGTTCTTCTGAGTATCTAAAAGAATATTCAACAGAAATAACCGCAAATGTGGAAGTTGATGTAGACTTATATTTTATACCTTTGCTTTTACCCGATTTTATAAATTTTGGTTCAATACATAATGGTAAATACAGGGTTTCAAGTACAATTACTTATGGCTATTGATAAGAGGTGAGATTGTGAAAAAAGAAAAAGGTTCTTTGGCTATTGAGGCAACTATATCGTTTACGGTTTTTCTTTGTTTTATGTTTGTGCTTATGACAATAGTTAAATTGTCTATGGTATATATTACATTAAATGATGTTACAAGTGAAACGGTTAAAAAGATTGCGGGAATGTCTTATCCTCTGTCATACGTCAATGATTTTATTGACGATGAAGTGGCTAATGTGAATAATTTTGTTGATGAAAAGAAAAAAAGTATAACTGATTTAGCAAATAAAAATGGTTCTGAATCTATATTGCAGGAATTGGGATTTGATGGCAGAATAGAATCGATAATTAGCAATGCGGAAACTGTTATGAAAAACTTTGCCGATAATATTTTAGGTAAATTAGTAGACTTTAAAATAAATAAGCAAACTGAATTAGCCGCAAATATCTATTCTGATTTACTTGATAAAACTAATATGCCCATTGACAAGTCTAAGATTAATGTTAAATATTTTACGTTACCTCAATCAGAAACAGAGTTTACATATTCTAAGCAATTTGCTTCCGATTTGACTAATCTTGATGAAAGCAGACTTGATAAAGACGATGTTGTTTTAGTTGTAGAATACGATTATACAATAGCAGTTCCTTTCTTTCCTGCTTATAACGTAAAACTTAAAAGTATGGCAGTTGAAAAGGCGTGGCTTTATGGTGGAAATCATGTTACACCGGCGAAAAGAGAAGGTATAAAAGTTGATGTAGAAACAAGTCAAATTGTTTATTACACTAATACGGGAAAAGGTAAAAAATATCATAGAGGAAATTGTATGACTCTTATAAGATCAGAGAAAAATGGAAATAAACGTATGACTATAAAAACTAGTGCGGCAAAAAGAATGGGATTAAGACCCTGTTTAGTATGCAAGCCGGATGAATTTGAAAAACAGTAAGATTGGAGAATTTTATGAATTATGTAATTTGTTCTGTATTGTTTATTATGTTTACAATAGGTTTTATATTTGCGGATATAAAATTCAAATTTATAAATAAAAAAGTTTTGTATATACCTTTAATAATTTTTATTGGAGTAAATATATACTCAATGATTTTTTTAAAGGGAATGAGTATTTATTTTGCTGTTATACATTTAGCGGTGGAATTTATACTGACAATACTTAGTTTTTGGGATATAAAAGAAAAAGAAATCCCTGTTATATACATATACTGCCTTTTGTTGTGCTGTGGAATTATGATGCTGATAAATCCTTATTGCAATATAATAAACAATATTATTACAGGAGTAATAATTACAGGAGTATTAGTGTTATTTTACAGGCTGAAAAAATAAAGCGTGGGACTAGTCGAAATAGAATTTATTGAAGCATTATCTTTTTCATTCGGATATCCGCATATTTTTAATATATTGTTTACCGCTTTATTTATATCAATGATTTTCGGAATAATTCTTTTGATTATAAAAAGGGCGAAGCTAAAAACAGAAATTCCGTTTATACCTTTTTTATGTTTAAGCGTTATTTTAAATGTAATTAATTTTTAGAGAGAGGACTTGATTAGTGTGCAAAATTTAAATATTAACTATGAATATTCAAATAATAAAAAGAATATTTCTGTTAAAATTAACGATGTTTCCGAAATTAAAGAAAGCCAGCTTAAAATGATACTGAATAATGACATAAGCTGTTTATTGCCTGTCAAGTTTATGCAGACCGAAAAAATGGGGTCTCTGTATTATAATGCAGACAATATATATGCTTTTTCTGAGATATTTGGCAGAAGAAAAATGAATATCTCTGATTTTGTTGGTTTTACAAAAAGTTTTTTGTATATGCTTGATGAAATAGAGGGATACCTTCTTTCCTCAAAAGGAGTATTGTTAGACTGCAAATATATTTTTTATGATGAAACGGCGGAGGACTATAAATATGTGCTTATACCGATAGAATATGAAGATTTGCAGGATAAAGAAATTTTGTTTTTCTTTGGTGAGGTACTTAAAAATTATTATGAAAATATATATGATGATTTCGCAAAAGAAGTTATTGATATTATAAGAAGTAATAGGAAAATTAATGATATAAGCAGGCTTATAAATAAATATGATTCAAAGTCGATATTGGGAAAAATAAAAAACAATATGGAAAATCAGACAGACAATTCTCAATTTGAAGAAGATATTATATTATCAGACAGAAAAAATTCTCCATTTGTTATAAATCCGCAAAAACCAAAAGTCAGAAATAAATCCCAAGTGGATAAAGTTTCCAAAGCTGATAAAGTTACTGAAAACAAAGAAAAAAAATCATCGGTAAAAATTGTCGCTTTTATCGCTGTTCAGGTTTTGGGAGCGGCAATAATCGTGAAGATTGGTATGAGCGGGATTGAAATAAGCAAGATTGCCGCTTTAGTTATACTTTTGCTTGTAGTTGATGTTATTGCGGCAAAAGAATTGTTTTTTAAAAATAAAAATGGCAAGGTTAAGGAGAAAAAGGTTAAACCGAAAAAAGAAAAGAAAATTAAAGAAGTTAAGAAAGAAGTTCCGTCTAAAATTGAAAATAAAATCAACAATGTTCCTATCCCTCCTAAAAATGTATTTGAACCGCCAATACAAAATAGAGAAGAACAATTTGCAGGCAGAGAATTAAAAAAAGAAATGCCTGACAAAATAAAGAAACAGGAACAGGATAATAAAGAACTTTTTCAAAATCAAAATTTTATGCAGGCACAGAAAGAAAATGATGATGAGGGTGAAACAGTTTTAATGCCGTTGTCCGAAAAT
The DNA here is from genome assembly GCA_948441255.1 of uncultured Eubacteriaceae bacterium. GTDB lineage: Bacteria > Bacillota > Clostridia > Lachnospirales > CAG-274 > MGBC114079. Next base: position 3,628 of record CAOJPS010000073.1, read on the forward strand.
GATATAGAAACGGAAGAAACAGTTTTAATGCAACCGTTGGGTTACATAGAAGTATATGATAAAGAAAATAATATTACCGACAAATATATAATAACTAAAGATAAAACTGTAATTGGTCGTATGAAAGCACAGGTTGATTTACAAATTAAAAATTTAATGGTTGGTAAAGTTCACGCGGAATTAATTATTGAGGGAAATAAACTTTATATTAAAGATATACATTCTTTAAACGGCGTTTATATCGGTGATAGCAAAGAGAGAATAGAAAAGGATACTCCTGTATTTATAAATTCTGGCGAAGTATTGTATTTAGCGGATACTAAAATAAAAGTTTATTCTGCTTGACAGGTGAGAATATGTATTATTTGAAAATATTCTTGATTATTATATCATCGGGATTTGCGGTGTACAGTGATTTTAAAATCCGAAAGGTCAGAAATAAACTTATTGTAATCACTTCTGTAATAGGAATACTTATATCTATATTTTTAAAAGATATAAATATTACGCAGATTATATTGGGTTTCGCTATTCCATTTGTGATATGTCTGCCGTTCTATTTGCTTAAAATGCTTAAAGCAGGAGATATAAAACTTTTTATGATGATTGGAATAGTTATGGGATTTAATTATGTAATCAGGTGTATGGCTCTGAGTGTACTTGCAGGCGGAGTTATTTCTGTAATTATTACAATAAAAAGAAAATGTTTTATAAGAAGAATGAAATATTTATTTGAATATTTAAAGAGTTTGTACTATTTTCAAAAACCAACAGTTTATATAAATGATAATAAATCGGAGGGGTATTTTCCTTTTGCCACCGCAATATTTTCAGGAATTATTATTAGTACAATTATTGATTTCGCGGTAAAAATTCAGAGGTGATAAATATTTATATTATAAAAAGTTTTGCTTATTCCGCAAAAGGAGATTTCAGAGAAAATAATGAGGATAACTATTACGTTAATGGAAAATATCTTAGGGAATGTCATATTGACGGCGGTTGTAGTATTGTACTTAAAAATTGTAAAGAAGCTTTGTTTGCTGTATTTGACGGTCTTGGAGGAGAATTTAACGGAAAATTGGCTTCTTATACCGCTGCCGAAACAATGTATGGGTTAAAAGATAATTTCAGTTTTGATAATTATTTTGAAACAGCAAACGAAAAAATTTGTTTGCTGCGTGATAAAAATCTCAACAAAATGATTGGGACAACGGTTTGTATAGTTTATATAAAATCCGGTATGGTTACAATAGCCAATATAGGTGACAGTAAAATTTTTTTGATAAGAGAAAATATTATAAGTCAGTTAAGTGAGGATCATACAGCTTTGGCTTATATGCTTAAATCAGGAACAGTTACAAAAGAAGACATAAAAAATTTCAAATTGAAAAATTCCCTCTCACAATGTTTGGGAATAAGAAAATCTGATATGATTATAAATCCCCATATTGCCGGGCCGGAAGAAGTTGAAAATAATGATACGTTTTTTATTTGTTCCGATGGGGTGAGCAATAGTATTGATGAAAGTAAAATTTGTGAAATTGTGAATAAATACAAAGGTAGAAATATAGCAAAATATATTGTTGAGCAGGCAATATTGAATGGCTCTAAAGATAATGCTACAGCTGTTGTAGTTAAGGTTTATAAAGGAAAGGATTGATGTTATGTTTTCAAATGAACTGCTGTTTTACGGAGGAATAGTTGTTGTTATTTTAACCTTAATATCGGCAGTTATATTTTTTGTTTTGTTTTATGTAAATAAAATTAAATTGAATGCTAAATTTGACAAAGAATATGGTGAGAAATCTAAAGTAGGAAAGAAGAGATAGGTATGTCTGAAATCATAGCAGGTACATATGAATTAAAAAATAAAATCGGTTCCGGCGGCGGGGGAGTTGTCTATTTAGCAGAACATCTTCGATTGGGCAAAAAAGTAGTTTTAAAAGCTGATAAGCGTAAAATAACAACCCGCCCTGAAATATTGAGGAGAGAAGTTGACGCTTTAAAAGATTTAAAACATACATATATACCACAAGTGTATGACTTTTTCATTGAAGACGACACTGTATATACAGTTATAGATTATGTTGAGGGTGAGAGTTTAGACAAACCTTTAAAAAGAGGAGAAAAATTTTCACAGCCACAGGTTATAAAATGGGCTTGTGAACTTTTGGAGGCGTTATGTTATCTGCATAACCCTGTCCACGGAACACCGCCAAAGGGAATTGTTCACAGTGACATTAAGCCGGCAAATATAATGTTTAAGCCTGATGGAGATATTTGTCTTATTGATTTTAATATTGCGTTGGCGTTAGGTGAAGAAAATGTTGTAGGATTAAGCGCCGGATATGCTTCGCCTGAACAATATGGACTTGATTTTTCAACGGATTCTGTATTTACTGAAAGTAGCAAGTCTAAGAGGAAATCTGCTAAAAGAAAAACTACAGCTGTTAATGATACGGCCGAAACAGTTGCTATGAAAAATATTGATGAAACGAAAACTTTAAAAATGCCGACATCGGAACAGTCTAAAAATGGGTCAAAATATAGTAGTTCATCATTAAAAAAAATAATAGTGCCTGATGCGCGTTCGGATATATACAGTTTAGGAGCTACATTGTACCACTTGTTATCGGGAAAAAGACCTCATAAAAACGCTGTGGAGGTTGAATTTCTTTCGGGTGACGATTTTTCTCCGCTGATTATAAAAATAATTACAAAAGCGATGAATCCTAATCCCGATTTGCGTTATCAGAGTGCGGAGGAGATGTTATATGATTTTACTCATTTAAGAGAAAATGACCCGAGAACGAAAAAGAGAAAGAAAATCATTATTGCTGCAAGCATGCTTTTTTCTTTATTTTTAGTTGGAGGTGCATTTACATCATTTGTAGGATTAAGCCGAATGGAAACAATGCAGAAATCACTTGCGTTTGCTGAGTATTCACAAAACGCTTTGGAATCGGGGGATATTGATTTGGCAATAAAATATGCCCTTGACGCACTTCCGGAAGAAGGCTTATTAAATCCTCCTTATACCGCACAATCTAAAAAAGCTCTTACTGATTCATTAGGAGTATATGATCTGTCTGACGGATTTAAACCACATAAAATAGTAGAACTTCCATCTGAAACTTTAAAAATAGCATTATCTCCTGATGGAAAAACAGGAGCGGTTGTGTATTCTTCATCTACGGCTGTATTTAGTACTGAAACAGGAGAAATTATGGTAATATTACCGATAGTAAAGTCCGCACTTTCTGATATTAAGTATGTCAACAATGATGTAATTGTTTATGCTGGAGAAAAAGGAATAACCGCTTATAACATAAAGACAAACAATGAAATATGGAAAGGCAAACCGGCAACACATATTTCTATATCAGCAGACGGACAGACCGTTGCGGGAATATATAGAGATGAGACGTTTGCAACGGTTTATGACATAAACGGAAATATAAAAGCGACAGTTTCTTTTAAAGGAAATAAACAACATATACTTGAAAATGACACATTCAGTGACCCTGAGTATAATCTTATGACGTTAAGTGCAAATGGACAATATCTTGCTGTAAATTTTGAAAATGGTGGTTTAAGAATTTATGATATGGAAGATTTAGAAAATGATATTGAAATATATGACAAATCAGACTTTAATCATTTTGAAGGTGGATTTTGTGGTAAGTATTTTGCGTATACCGCTTCTGATACAAAAGGAATATCAGAATTTGCGATTATAGATATTTCAGAATTGGTACAGACTGTAGGCGCTGATTTGGATTATCATATGGACATACTTATTAATGAAAAAAATATTTATTTATGCGATAAAAATACTATTGTATCAATAAATCCTATTACAGGAGAGCAAAAAGAAACAGCATATACAGATTCTGATATTACAGTATTCGCGAATGATGGCGTTAATACAATAGCTGCCACTAAAAAGAATAATTTTGTTTTTTTTGATGAAATAGCAAGTAAGACAGAAGAATATAATATGGGACAAGCCGCTTGTAACTTTGTCGATATTTCAAAAGATTATGCTGTTGCAGCAGGAAATGATACACGGGTTATAAGAATACTTAAGAAAAAACAATATGAGTCGGCAAATACATACAGTTATGATGAAGAATATGTTCACGATGAAGCAAGAATAAATAAAGATGAATCTAAAATAATGCTTTTTAGTTACAAAGGTTTTAGAATATGCGATATAGATGGAAAGGTAATAAAAGATGTATTAATTCCAAACGCTGAAAAAGTTTTTGACCAACAATATATTAAAAACAGCGGTAATTTGGCAGTTATGTATAAAGATGCTTTCAGATTGTATTCAGGTGAAACAGGAGATTTACTTTATGAAGAAGAAGGCTTGAAATCAGTTTTATATACTCCTTATGGTGTGAATATTTTTAATGGAACAGATATTAAACTGATTGATTCAGACAGCGGCAAAATATTGGAATCAGGAAAAGGTAGCGGTAATTTCGGTGCTTATTGCGGAATATTTGTTGATGAAAAATTTCTTGATGGAGGAACTTTAATAGGTGCAGGAAAAATTAAAGAAGACTATTATTTTGCTGTTTTAAAAGACGAAATATGCATAATTTATGACGGAAAAGGAGAAAAATTATTTGAAGTTTCGGCAGAGAAACAAAGCGAAACATTTTTTATTGATACGAAAGTAATTATATCTCCTTTGCATGGTACTCCTGCGGTTTACAGTCTTGAAACAGAGCAAAAAATTACTGACTTAGAAAAAGACGCTTATTTAACATATGTAACAGAACTTAATGATTATATAATCGGAGAATATTATTTATCAGTATCAGATGAAAGATACGGTATTTTAATGGATAAAAACACATTTGAAACATTGGCATATTTACCTGATTTGACAGACATAGATATTAACAAGAATGAGTTGATTTTTGATTTCCATAAGGGGACACTGCGCAGGTCGCGCATTTATCCTATAAATGAATTAATTAATATTGCAAAAGAAGGTGATATGGACTAAAGTGGGAAAATCTTATCAATAGGGAGGAATGCTTAAAAAATTATAATTAAATTATAACAATTTTATAAGGGAGGCGATTTTTAGTGAAAAATCGTTTAAAAAAAATATTAGCGGGTTTATTGTCACTAATATTGCTGATGACTTCCGTAAATGTTGTTTTGGCAGATACAGAACCAGTGGAAGAAAATGTTGAGGATTTTTATGATTTGTCTGTATCATCTGAAGATAATGATGATACCTCACAATTATCTTCAGATGAAGAAATTACAGATGATTCTGTAAGTCTTATTGAATCTGAAAACAATACAGAAGAAAACGATGCTGATTTGGAATCTTTAACGCCTTCTGAAAAATCCGAAACAGACAATGAAGTATCTGACTCAGACAATAGCAATGTTGATTTAGCATCGTTGTTCCCGTTGCCGGAGGTTAAAGCAAATGTTGATTTAACTTGCTTTTTGCCGAAAGAACTTGAAAATATTAGGGTATCTGAAATATTATCAAGAATGGTCGACTCTGAAACATCTGAAACTATAAAAGTTGATGAAAATGCCGTTACTGTTTGGCATTATGAGGATAAGGACCAGTATATAAAAAAAGGTATGAATGATACCGTTAATTTGAATGAACTTGTCAGCGATTATAAAATCGAGGTTGTGGCAAATTCGGGAAACCAGCTTAACGCAGAGCCTTCAAGTACCAGATATATATTAAATGTGTCTAAAAACTATTCAAATGACTGCTTTATATATAATTGGTACAAACAAGACAATAATAAAAATAGAGAGCATCTTTCCGATTATTCCGGTGAAAGAAAAAATATTGTTAATCTTCTATATAATTATAGTCCAGAGAATAGTTACTATTTAAATTTAATTTTAAATAAGGATTATGGGGATTTAGTTATAAAGATTTACGAAGGTGAATACGCTGACGCAAGCGAAGCAATAGCAAGCAAAAAAGAAATAACAGGTCAGATATTTAATGTTTCCAATATAGAGGAAAAAGCTGACAGCGGTTATAAAATAAACTGTAAAAATACAAGTTTAGATGAAAAACAACAGATTACAGCTGTTTTTGAAAGAAGCGGACAGATTGTTGATTTAAAAAATATTTCATTGAATTTGTATAGAAGTACAGTTACTAATTCTTATTCTGTAGAATTATATGAGGAATCTACTAAAATTAATGATTTTTATCCAGATAAACAAAAATATTGTATCACTCATAAAGTGTTTGCTGACGATGAGGAAAAAAATGAGGATACTCACAATTACATTGATGTGAATATATATAATTGTTCACAGAAATATAATAGAGATGGGGAATACTCACTAAAACTCATAAAAGATGGCAATTACTCTGACTATAAGGATATAAAAGAGTTCGTTTATGATGGTTATTACAATAACGCTGAGGATGCAGAAAAATCTGGCAAAGATATTACGGACCCAGTGCTTAACGACGGTTATAAAGCAAAGTGGCTTCAAAATCAGGATGTTAAATTTTTGACTATAGTATTAAAAAATGACAAAAATGAAGTTTTGGATATCCTATATATTGCCTCAAGCTTTAATTTAAAAAATGATTTTTATAATGATTATTACTTATATGACAGTATTGGACAAACTGTTGAAATGAAACAGGAAAATTCTTCTTCTGATGATGGAACAAAACAGTTGACGCTTAAAATATACAAGTCATATTACAGTAAAAATGATGATTACTACCTTCAGCTAAAAAATGATAACGACGTTGATATAATTTTATATGAGGGTACTTACAAAACCATTGAGGCAATTAAAGCGGCACAAAAGTTTCCTTTAGATGATATTCCTCAAACATCAGAAAAAGCCTATAAAGCAAAATGGGCAAGTTTTGACAGCGGAAAAGAATTTACTATTGTCTATGAGAGAAATGAGGAAATTGTCGGTTTTGAAAATTTAAATATTGTCATTTCTGAAGGCACTGATGACCTTTACAATAATATTGATTCTTGTTATCTATATTATAAAGAAAATAATACTTATTATTATGACCGTAAAAATAGTTATTCTGAGACAGATGAATTTAATTATAATATAGATAAATCTTATTATAATGAGGATGATGAATATTATTTCTATATAAATTATAATGAGAAATATATAGATTATGATAAGGATAAGTGGTCTTATGATACTATATATATAAGCAGCGATATTGAGCAATATATTTATAAGGGTACTTATAAAACCGCTGATGAACTTAAATCCGCTGAAAAACTTGAGCTGGAGGAAGTGGAAGCGAATTATGATTTACGGAAAGGCTATAAAATAAAGGCTTCTGAGCTTGAAAATGGAAAAGAATTTACCATAGCGTATGTAAAGGGAAACAGCGAAGATGGCAATATTATTAAAATAGAAAATAGAACCATTAGTATCAATATAGCTGACGACCTTTCCGCTTTATATACTCTATATAACTTGGAAGGTAAAAAACTCTCTGATGGAAAAATAGAGGACTTTTCAGAAGGTTCAGAAGAATCATCTGTTGCTGTCAAAAATCTCAGATTTAATTTAGGTGAGTCAGTATATGATAAAGAAGACTTTTATTATCTTAGAGCAAGTAGAAGTTATGGCGTAAATAATGATGTTAGCATAAGCGTTTATAATGGAACTTATAAAACTGATAAGGAGCTTGAGGCGGTACAAGAGCTTGAAAAAACTCATATATCAGCAGACTCATCAATAGAAGTCTATAAATCAGATTGGGTGAATTCTGAAAATGGCAAAGAACTTACCATTGTTTACAAAATAAATGATAGTATACTTAAAATTGAAAATATCACATTGACTGTCAGCAGCTATGAGGATATTAACAGCCATTATTATTTGTATGATAACAGCGGAAAAAATATCTCTTATGGAAGTATTGAAACTTCTAAAAATGAGTCTGATGACGCAATTGATTTTTCTGACAGGGTTAATAAACTTAATTTCTCAGTTGGTTCATCAATATGTGATAAAGATACTGATTATTATTTTTATGTATCTGGTGGGAATGAAAATATTGGTATAAATGTTTATGAAGGAACATATAAGAACCCCGAAGAAATTACAGACACTAAAAAACTTGATAAAGTAAGCCTTCCCGGTTCGGAAAATGCGGATTATTATAAAGACAAATG
>CAOJPS010000074.1 GCA_948441255.1 uncultured Eubacteriaceae bacterium
CGCTCAAAGAGCATTTTTGGGGGTTTGGACCCTTTTTATCGGGAAAGCGTTCCCAATAAAAAGGGTCCAATTAAATATAAATTTCGTCGAACTCACGTTAAATAATTAACTGTAAATTAAAATGGACTGCCGTGTTAAAGAAAATTAATACAAATTAACACGGCAGTTCTTTATAGTCAATCAACTTGAAAATGGAAAAAAGGAGACGAGACAAAAATTATTTTCGCAAGGCAGCGGAGGGAGAGCATAGCCGAAGCCTATGCCGACCGACGATAACACAGCGAAAAGGATTTTTGTCCGCCGAACTTTTTCATTTTTTAAGTTGATTGACTATATTTGATGCAATTTTTAAAGTTTAAGGAAATTTTCAATTTCCTCATTTATAATTTTAAAGCCAGAACGCCAGAAATTTATATCGTAAAGGTCTATTTCACAAAGTTTAGCGCAATCGGCTATGCTGTTTTTACCTGTCGCTGAAAGCATTTTATCATATAATTCTGGAAAGCCGCCGCTATTTTTTAAATATTTGGCGTACAAACCTTTGGAAAGAAGAAGCCCGAACGCATATGGAAAGTTGTAATAATTGAAATCGGCGTCATAATAATGAGGTTTGCATACCCACATATACGGATGAAGAAAATTTTCATCAAGCCCTTTTCCATAAGATTCTTTTTGAGCGTTTATCATTATCTCTTTGAGCTCGTTCGAGGATACAAATCCTTGTTCCCGTCTTTTGAATAACTCGTCCTCAAAAAGAAAACGGCTGTATATGTCTATTGTTGTCTGTGCTATTCCTGATAAATCGTTTTCTATAATTATTCTTTTTTCTCTTTCAGACGCTGTTTTTAACGCTGAATTTAAAATTATTGTTTCACAGAAGGTTGACGCTGTTTCCGCTATAGGCATTGGATAATCGCTGTTTAATTCTTTTTCGTCATAAAGGCAGGAATCGTGATAGGCGTGTCCTAATTCGTGAGCAAGTGTTACGGCGTCGTTTAATGTGCCTGTAAAATTTGTTAATATTCGGCTTTCTTTGATTGGGTGTATTCCCTCGCAGAACGCTCCTCCGACTTTGCCTTTTTTTGGCATTACATCTATCCAGTTTTTTTCAAAAGCGTTTTTGGCGAAATCTCCTAATTTTTTGCTGAAAGACATAAAATTGTCGATTACAAAATTTTTAGCTTTGTCATAAGTGAATTTTATATCATTTTCATCTATTGGAGCAAAAAGGTCATAGAATGGCAAGCCGTTTTTATGACCAAGGATTTCCGCTTTTTTTAGAAAATATCTCTGTATTGAGGGAATGTTTTCCTTTATAGTTGTGAACATTGTTTTTAATATTTCTTTATCTATCCTTGAGGTTTCTATTGTCATTTCAAGAGGAGAGGAGTATCCGCGCATTTTTGAAATGGTTATTGTTTCTCCTTTTATCCCGTTTAGTGAAAAAGCGGAAGCGGTTTCTATTTTTTCATATGCTTTTAATTCGCTTTCATACGCTTTTTTTCTTATAGAGGAATTTGCGCTGTAGGCAAGGTTTCTTATTTCGGAAAGAGTGAATTGCTGTGCTTTTCCTTCTGTTTTCATATCAATGATGAGGTTTGATGAAAGCTGTTCCCATTGTTTTTCAAAAAGCATAGAACCGTTTTTTTTCATTTTGGTTATTATATTTTCCTCACTTCTGGAAAGTATGTGCTGACTATAATTTTTTAGTTCTTTTATATAAAATTCATAGTCGGTTAAAATTTTGGAGGATTTTATTATTTCGTCAATATTTGAAGTTTTTTTCAAAAAGTGAATGAAATTGACTTCGTGAGGAGTTATGTTTAGTTCGATTTCCTCTAACTGGTCAATTTCTTTTAATGTTTTCTCATCAGACGTATTTGTACTTGAAAGAAGGTTTAGGTATAAAGATAATTTGCTGAATTTGGTCAGTTCGTTTTTTTTGGTTATATATTTTTCGATTTTTTCTTTTGGATTTTCTGGACTTGAAAAATTTTCTTCAGTCCACTTGTTTAATTCATTGATTTTTTTGATATAAGTTTTTTTGTCGTTTTTAAAGCCCTCACTGTCAATGCTTTCATAAATAGGTGATAAATCCCATATTAAATTCATTTTTTACCTCCTGTTTTTTTAAATATTGATTGTTTGTTCAGGTAATATTATAATATATTTAATTATATTTGTAAAAGGTGTGTTTCTTTTAGTTGAAAATAAATTATAAATGGTGTATAATGGAATAAAGATTATATAGTTTTTATTAAAATAATTTTTGTTATGGCAGATTGTTTGTAAAATTTAAACAAAGGAAACATCGCACAAATGATATTAAAAAATTATTTTTAATATCATTTGTGCGATGTTTCCCAAACTTAGGCGGGCAAAGGTTTGTTTTTACCAAATTTTAACCGAAGACTGTCTAAATAAAAAATTAAATTTTTAATATATTATTAAATTATTGAAAGGAGGTGGGTTTATTGATTAGTACAGCGGAATTGATTGAACTTAATCAAATTATTGAGGCGCAGCACGGCGACCCTCACCATATTTTAGGTATGCACGAGGTCGATGTTGACGGCAAGAAGTGTCTTGCTGTCAGAGCGTTTATTCCTCAGGCTAAGAATATTACTGTTGTTGACCCTAAAAGCGATTTAAAATATCAGATGAATAAAATTCATCAAGACGGCTTTTTTGAAGTTATTATTACCGACAGGTCGGAATGGTTCAGGTATATGTTTCATATTGAGGGCTATGAAAATAATGATTGGAGTACTTATGACGCCTATTCTTTTGAGCCGACTATTTCAGATATGGACATATATTTGTTCAATCAAGGAACTCATTATGAAATCTTTGATAAACTGGGCGCTCACGTTAAAACTATTGACGGAGTCGAGGGTGTGGCTTTTGCTGTTTGGGCCCCTAACGCTAAAAGAGTAAGTGTTATAGGTGATTTTAATTCCTGGGACGGCAGAAGAAACGCTATGCGTATTATTGCTGGTTCGGGTATTTGGGAAATTTTTATTCCAGGCCTTAAAAATCTGGACAAGTATAAATTTGAGATTAAATCCGTTACAGGTATGTTGTTCCAAAAATCTGACCCTTACGGAAATTTTGCCGAGTTGCGTCCAAGTAGCACTTCACTTGTTTTTGATATTAACAATTATAAGTGGAATGACGGTGAATGGGTTAAAAAACGTGACGAGGGCTGTAATTTGAATGTTCCTATGAATATTTATGAGGTGCATCTTGGCTCTTGGAAAAGGGTTGAGGACGAAGACAACAGATTTTTGAGTTATCTTGAACTCGCTGAAACTCTTGTTCCGTATGTTAAAGAAATGGGTTATACTCATATTGAAATGCTTCCTATTGAGGAACATCCTTTTGACGGCTCGTGGGGTTATCAAGTTACTGGTTATTACGCTCCTACAAGCAGGTATGGAAATCCTGAGGAATTTATGTATTTTATTGATAAATGTCACGAAAACGGTATTGGTGTTATTCTTGACTGGGTTCCAGCTCATTTCCCGAAAGACGCTCACGGGCTTGCCAGATTTGACGGCACCGCTTTGTATGAGCATCAAGACCCTAAACAGGGAGAACACCCTGAATGGGGAACTTTGATTTTTAATTTTGGGAGAAACGAAGTTAAAAATTTCCTTATAGCGAATGCTTTATTTTGGCTTGAGAAATATCACATTGACGGTCTTAGAGTTGACGCTGTGGCTTCTATGCTGTATTTGAATTACGCTAAAAATGACGGTGAATGGATTCCTAATCAATATGGTGGAAATCATAATCTTGACGCTGTTGAGTTTATTAAGCATATGAATTCAGTTATTGACCATAAGCACCCCGGCGCTTTAATGATTGCGGAAGAATCAACTTCGTGGCCTAATATATCAAGAAGAACCGAGGACGGCGGTCTTGGATTTAAGCTTAAATGGAATATGGGATGGATGAATGACTTTTTGGAATATGTGGAAAAAGATTCTATTTATAAAAAGTATCATCACAATAATCTTACATTTGGTATGGTTTATGCTTATAGTGAGAATTTTGTCCTTGTTCTTTCTCACGATGAGGTTGTTCACGGCAAAAAATCAATGCTTGACAAGATGCCTGGGGATTTGTGGCAGAAATTTGCTAATTTGAGGGTTTCTTACGGCTTTATGTTTGGTCACCCGGGAAAGAAGCTTTTGTTTATGGGCGGTGAGTTTGGTCAGTTTATTGAATGGAATGAAAAACGGCCGCTTGACTGGTTCCTCCTTGATTATGATACGCATAGAGGTATTCATGAGTATGTTAAGGATATTAATCATTTGTACCTTAATGAAAGAGCTTTATGGACGCATGATTTTGACAATGAGGGATTTGAGTGGATTGACTGTAATGATAATTTGAGAAGTATTTACTCCTTTATTAGAAAAGGAACATGCAGAGAAGATACTTTGATTTTTATATGTAATTTTACTCCAGAGCCGAGAATGGGATTTAGAATAGGTGTTCCTTTTGAATCTAATTATAAAGAAATTTTTAACTCTGACGACTTGAAATACGGCGGCAGCGGCATTATTAACCCTGAACCTAGATATTCGGAAAAAATGGAATATAACGGAAGGGAAGATAGCATTTGGATTGATTTGCCCCCTCTTGCTGTAACAATTATTAAGCCTTGGCAATAGTGTTTTTTGTGTTTATTAAAAATTTTTTATAAAAATTGCCTTTTTATAGTTGACGAGCGACAAAATTTTGTGTATAATTTTGTAGTGCCTTTTAAAAAGGGCATTTCGATTTGTGAAACGGTAACCGGAGGGAGGGGAAATTTATGTCAGAGGTTAAGGTTAAAGAAAATGAATCTTTGGACAGTGCTCTTCGCCGCTTTAAAAGAAGTTGCGCAAAAGCGGGTATTATGGGCGAAGTTCGTAAAAGAGAACATTATGACAAACCAAGCGTTAAGCGTAAAAAGAAATCTGAGGCTGCCAGAAAACGTAAGTTTAACTGATTTTTATTAAGTAAAAAGGGATTGATGTTTATGTCATTAAAAGAACAGCTTTTAGCTGATTTGAAGGAGGCTATGAAACAAAAGGATACTATCCTTAAAGATACCGTTCAAATGGTTCGGGCAGGCATTCTTCAAATTGAAAAAGACAAAAAGATTGAACTTGATGATGACGGGGTTATTGAAGTTGTTGCGAAAGAACTTAAAAAATGCAACGATGTGCTTCCCGACTATGAAAAAAGTGGCAGACAGGATTTAATTGATGAACTTAACAAAAAAGTTGAAATTTTGAAATCTTACCTTCCCGCACAGTTAACGGTTGACGAAGTTAAAACTATCGTTACAGACGCGATTGCCGAAACAGGCGCTTCGACTATGAAAGATATGGGCAAAGTTATGGCATTGGTTCAGCCTAAAGTTAAGGGTCGCGCTGACGGCAAAGCTGTAAGCGATATTGTGAAACAAATTCTTTCGGGCAAATGATTTTTGTTTGGAATGTTTTTATACCTTGTATGGTTTTACTGTACAAGGTATTTTTTTTTGAAATATTTTTGTTGAAAAATAATAAATATTCTGGTATAATTAACTTGTTTGTTATGCGTTATAGTCAATCAACGTGAAAATGAGCAAAAAAGTCTGTTGATGTAATTTTTAGTTTTATAAAAAAGTCTATTTTTATAGTTGAATAATGGAGGAATTATAAATGGTAGAGTTGTTTAAAACAGGAGCGTATGTTATTAATGGCACGGAGATTATCGCTGATGATAATGACGCCTCGGCTAAATTGGCTAAGGCAGGATTTTCTGATGTTTCTAAAGATGATGCCGTTAAGAATACTATCGCTTGGTCTATACTTGAAAAACACAATACTTCAGATAATATGGACAAACTTAAAATTAAATTTGACTGTATGGCTTCTCACGATATTACCTATGTTGGAATTATTCAGACAGCAAGAGCCAGTGGTCTTGAGAAATTTCCCATTCCTTATGTTCTTACTAATTGCCACAATAGCCTTTGCGCTGTGGGTGGAACTATAAACGAAGATGACCATATGTTTGGTCTTTCTGCTTGTAAAAAATTTGGCGGAATTTATGTTCCGGCTCATCAAGCTGTTATTCATCAGTTTATGCGTGAAATGATGAGCGGCTGCGGTAAAATGATTTTAGGTTCGGACAGCCATACAAGGTATGGCGCTTTGGGTACTATGGCTATTGGAGAAGGCGGCGGGGAACTCGCTAAACAGCTTCTTCAAAAAACTTATGACGTTAATCGTCCTGATGTGGTTGGAGTTTATCTTACTGGAAAACCAGAGAAAGGCATTGGTCCGCAGGATATAGCTTTGGCTATTATTGGTTCGGTTTTTGAGAATGGTTATGTTAAAAATAAAGTTATGGAATTTATTGGTGACGGAATTTCAAATCTTAGTGTTGAATACAGAAACGGTATTGACGTTATGACAACGGAAACTACTTGTTTAAGTTCTATTTGGAAAACAGATGACAAGGTTTTGAAATATTATGAGGCACACGGCAGAAAAGAAGATTTTAAGGAACTTAATCCTGGCAATTTGGCGTATTACAGCGGCATTGTTTATGTTGATATGTCTAAAATTAAACCTATGATTGCTATGCCGTTTCACCCAAGCAATACTTATACTATTGACGAACTTAACGCTAATCTTTTTGATATTTTGGATGATGTTGAGAAAAAAGCGAAAAAGCAAATTGACAATCCTAATATAAGCTTGGCTTTGAAAGAAAAAATTAAAAACGGCCGTCTTTATGTTGACCAAGGCGTTATCGCTGGCTGTGCGGGAGGAACTTTTGATAATATCTGTGACGCCGCTGATATTCTTGACGGACAGTCAATTGGCGCTGATGATTTTGCTCTTAGCGTTTATCCTTCAAGCCAGCCTACTTTTATGAGTCTTGTTGAGAATGGTTCTGTTTCAAAGCTTATGGCTGCCGGCGCTACAATTCGGTCGGCTTTTTGCGGACCTTGTTTTGGAGCCGGAGATGTGCCGGCAAATAATGGTTTGAGTATAAGACATTCTACAAGAAATTTCCCTAATAGAGAAGGTTCTAAGCCTGGAAATGGTCAAATCGCCTCCGTTGCCCTTATGGACGCGCGTTCTATTGCCGCTACGGCTCTTAATAAAGGATTTCTTACTCCGGCAACTGATATTGACATAAACTTTACAAAACCTAAATATTATTTTAATAAAAAGGTTTATGACAGCAGGGTTTATTATGGCTTTGGAAAGGCAGACAGTTCGGTTGAACTTAAATTTGGACCTAATATTACAGACTGGCCTGAAATGAGCAGTCTTACGGATAATCTTATTCTTCAGATTGTTTCGGTTATTAAAGACCCTGTTACGACTACTGATGAGCTTATTCCATCTGGAGAAACAAGCTCTTATCGTTCAAATCCTCTTGGACTTGCTGAATTTACTCTTTCGAGAAAAGACCCAGAATATGTTGGCAGGGCTAAAAAAATACAGCTTTCTGAAAAGGCGAGAATAAGCGGAAATTGTCCTTTGGAAACAAATGATAAACTGAAAAGAGCTGTTGATATTATAAAAAGCAAGTTTTCTGATGTGAGCATTAAGGAAACAGGTATAGGAAGCGCTATTTACGCTGTTAAACCAGGTGATGGTTCTGCCAGGGAACAGGCCGCAAGCTGTCAGAAAGTGCTTGGAGGCTGGGCTAATTTCGCTAAAGAATATGCTACAAAAAGATATCGTTCTAACCTCATTAATTGGGGTATGCTCCCTTTTGTTCTTGACGGAGATATTCCTTTTGAAAACGAAGATTTTGTCTTTATTCCTAATATTACAGACGCTGTTAAAAATAAACAGGATAAAATTAAAGCGTATGCAGTTAAAGATGAACTTAGGGAATTTACGGTTTCTTTGGCTGATTTGACAGATGATGAAAGACAGATTATTATTTCGGGCTGTCTTATAAATTTTTATAGGAATTAACAATATTAAATAATTTGGTGTGCCGGCAAAGCCGGCACGCCTGAAAAAACACAGATATTTAATTATATTAATCTGCATTAATCCGCGTTTTATTGGATTATTTTTTATATATTATTGTATATATCATATATGAAATTATATATTTGTAATCAAAAAGATTGTTTTTTGCTCTATTGTTATTTTTAACAATTTTTTTGAAAAAAAAGCTTTTCAATTGCTATATTTTTATGGTATAATAAATTATAGGTTAATAATTTTTATGAATGCTGTATTTTTTTATGAATAATTTTACAAAACCGATTTTTTTTATGATTGGCTTTTATCAGCACTCTCAATGGGTTTTGTGAAGCTATTCCTGGTAAAGTCGAAAATCAATACTTTACAAATTAAACAAAAAAGAGTATTCTATAATTAGGTTGAATTGTTGCATACATTTTTGTGATATTATTTGTTTAAGTTGTACAAAATAACCTAATTTCAGAAAAAAGAACTTATATGGTTCTTATTATTAAAAATAATAAATAAGGAGGAATTATATTCATGAAAAAGAATTTTGCGGCCAGGGCAGCAACTTTAACGGTAGCTTTATCTGTTATCGCGGGATTGACAGCTTGCGGCGAAGAAACAAGAGTTCTTGATTCAAACAGAGATAAAACTCAGTTTGTTGAAGCTGACGGAACTATTAAAAAGCCTGAAAGCATTAAGCTTGTGACAGATACTAACCTTACGGAAGAAAACAGAAGAGATTTGTTTATGCAGGAATATGAAAAGCTTACAGGCATTAAGCTTATTATTGAACAACCCGCACATAATCAGTATTATGAAAAAATAAATCTTTCTTTTGCCGGTTGGAAATACTTATTATCCTAACTACGCTAACTATGGCGCTCTGTTTGATATGACAGAGGCTTGGGAAGAATCTGACCTTAAAAATGGAAAGCTTAAAGACGTAAACGGCAATACTGTTGTTATGGAAGAAAAATATGTTGACGCTCTTAAAATTACAAGAGATGTAAACGGCGATGGAGAGGTTACGCCTGAAGAAGAAAACAGACTTTATGGTTTCCCTATGACAAGAGGTAACGGTACTGTTACTTATGTTAGAGGAGATTGGCTTAAACAGCTTGGTGAAGAAGGTAAACTTGGATATAAACACGATATTTCTGATTTTAAGTATAAAGGAAATACTGTTATTACCGAAGAGGATATGGAAGAAGACTTTTCTGACAGTTCCAATAAAACAAATACTACAGAAAAGAAATACGGCGATTATGTTCAGTATATGCCAAATAACTATGATGAGTTTTTAACTATGCTGAGAGCTTTTAAGGGAATAAAAGACGGTGTGAGTCCTATTAGCGCGGCTGGTCTTATAAATACTGAGGCTCCGTATGATATGTACCTTAGAGAGTTTTATCAAGACGCAAGACCTGACTTTTATATTCCAGAAGGAAGCGACAAATATGTTGACGGTATGTCAGAACCTCAAATGATTGACGCTTTGAAAAGAATGAAAGCGGCTTATGACGAAGGGCTTATGGACCGAGAGGTTATTACAAATAAAACTTCTACTGCACGTAATAAATTTTATGAAAGTAAAATAGGCGTTTTTAACTATTGGTCTGGTATGTGGTGTAAAAACTTGAACCAGGATTTGCAGAAACAAGACCCCGATGGTGTTGCTGTTCCTATGCCTCCTTTGGTAGAAACTGAATATATTGAACGTCCTCCTACGGCTTTGGCTGTTACTACGGCGGCAGAAAATCCTTGGGGTGTTTTCAAATGGATTTGTGAATTTTCACACGATGGCGCTGAAGGTCAGATGCTTTTCAGCCGAGGCGTTGAGGGTGAACTTGGAGAAGGTCATTATAAATGGGTTGACAAAGCCGCTAACAAGGCGGAAGCTCTTACTCCTCCAGCAAGCCCAGATAGCCAGGACCTTGTTCAGAAAGCGTGGTTTTCGCCGGAATTGTCTATTAATAATTTCCCTGACCCTATTGAAATAGACAATAAGATTACATTTTCACTTGACCTTTTCGCTAAAACATCAAGAGTTAATCCTGTTCCTAAGATGACTCTTAATATTGCTGACGCTATGACTGAAATATCAACTATAAGAGCGGAGGTTATAGCTAAGACTATTCAAGGCGATATGACTCCTGAAGAGGCTGTTAAGGAATATCAGGAAAGAGCGAAAAATGAAATTGAGGTTATGATGATAGAACTTAACGGCAGCGAGGAATAGTTAGATTGTTTGATTAATTAGGTAAAATTGATTGGCGTCTAATTAAAATTAACTTTTATATTATTTTGAAGATTGTGTTATTATTTAAGTTTAAGAAAGGGTGATTGTTTGTGGCGAATACGTCAGCTAAATCAACAGAACAGCTTAGCAGTCTTAAAAGTAACAGCGGAAGTTTAGGTGCGAGAATAAAAAGATACGCTAACTTCTATGTTATGTTTATTCCTGTATTGATTGTATTGTTTTTATTCTATTATTTGCCAATGTATGGTATTAAATACGCGTTTACGGAATTTACACCATTTGGCCCCGCGACGTGGATTGGTTTTGGCAACTTTACAAAGCTTTTTGAATCGGCCAGATTCTGGGACGCTTTTAGTAATACTTTATATCTTAGTATTATTAACTTAATTTTGTCTATGGTATTCTCAGTTGGTATCGCGCTTTTGATGAATGAAATCGCGCATCTTACTCTTAAAAAAGTTGTTCAGACTGTTATATATTTGCCTCACTTCCTTTCCTGGGTTGTTGTTGCGGGTATATTTACAATTATCTTATCTCAAGAATCTGGTATCGTTAACATTGTGCTTGAAAAAATGGGATTTGAGAGAATTAACTTTTTGACAAATGAAAGTTGGTGGCGTCCAATATTCTTCTTCATTAACCGTTGGAAAGAAACTGGTTGGGGAACAATTATATTTATCGCGGCTTTGTCTGGTATTAGTCCTGACCTTTATGAAGCGGCTGAAATTGACGGTGCTGGAAGACTTAAACAAACTTGGTATATTACTATTCCAAGTCTTATGAATACTATCCTTGTTGTATTTATACTTAACCTTGCTAAAATTATGAATATTTTTGAATCTGTATTCGTTCTTTACAATGAAACGGTTTACAGCGTGTCTGACGTTATTCAGACATACACATACCGCGTCGGTATGCAAGGTACTTTTAACTATGGTTATTCTACCGCTGTTGGTTTGTTTAAATCATTTGTAGCCCTTATTTTGGTTGGCTTCTCTAACTGGATGAGCGCTAAGATTAACGGTAAAGGTATTGTGTAGAGAGGAGTTTGGTTGATAATATGAAAAAGCAATTTAGTTTTAAGAAAGAATACAGAGCAAAAACTATATTTGACATCTGCAACTTCATTCTCTTTGCTATTATAATGATTGCAATGTTAATTCCTATTTGGAAAGTTTGCGTTGACTCGGTTTCAAGGGTTGTTTCTTCAACGGATATTTCACTTTGGCCTAATACGTTTACCTTTGAAGCCTATAGCATTATTTTCTCGAAAGAAACTTTGTGGCATCCTTTCTGGGTTTCCATTTATACGACAGCAATAGGTACTTTTCTTGGTTTGCTTATGTCGACTATCGGTGCGTACATACTTATTCAGAAGGATATGCCTGGTTCTAAAATCTTTAGTTGGCTGTTTATGTTTACAATGATTTTTAATGGCGGTCTTGTGCCTACGTTCTTGGTTATTGTTGACCTTGGATTGTATGATACAGTTTGGGGTGTTATTATTCCATTATCTATGAATGTTAGATCGGAAGAGCGTCGTGTAGGGAAAGAGTGTTACTCA
>CAOJPS010000075.1 GCA_948441255.1 uncultured Eubacteriaceae bacterium
GCGGAGGTTTGGAGACGGAGTCTCCAAGGTTTTTATATTAACTTAGTGCATATGGGGGCAAAGCCCCACGGTTTTAATTTATGAAACGAATGTGACCGCTTCTAAAAAATACTTGACATATTTAAGCCAAGTATTTATAATATTCCATAGTGTGCTTTGAAGTGTAAGTATAGCTTCTTTCAAAAAGAAGCCTGTTTTATATAGTTTAGTTTCTTTATTAGAGGTGTGATTAAATGAACTCTTCAAGAATTAAAAATATTTGTCTTGCTGGTCTTTTTATAGCTGTAGTCTGTGTGGGAACTATGTTCGTCAGCATTCCTGTAGCAACTACCGGAGGATATATTCATTTTGGCGATGGTTTTATTATTATAATCTCTGTTTTGTTCGGTAAAAAATACGGCGCCGCAGCCGGAGGCATTGGAAGCGCTTTCGCTGATATTTTTCTTGGAAGCGCTCATTGGGCTGTATTTACTCTTATTATTAAAAGCTTTATGGGCTTTGCCGCTGGAAGTATTAAGGATTATTCCGACGAAAACTCAAGTTTCTTTTCTATAAGAAACATTTCCTCCGCTTTTGTATGTGAGGTTATTATGGTTTTAGGCTATTTTATCTTCGGAACTTTGCTTAAAGGTTATTTTATGACTCCGGCAGACGGTTTTGGGGAAATGTCGCAGCTTGAATACGGCGTTACATACGCCTTAGCCTCCGCTTATCAAAATTTGTTTCAGGGGGTTGGCGGTATTATTATTTTCAGTGTTTTAGGATTTGCTTTGCATAATGTAAAAATTGTACGTTTTGCCAAAAGATAGATAACGGCGGTATTTCCTTAAATTTATTCGCCGCTTCTTTAAAAAAAGTCTTTATTGTTCTCAAAAAAAATGTTATAATTAACGTTAAAGAAGTTATTTTTAAAGATATCTGTTTCCGTTTTAAACTTGGCGGAAAATTAGGGTTTATCGCTTTTATAATTTAAGGAAATACCGACAAATTAAAAAAATTATTTTTAATATCCTTTGTACGGTGTTTCCCCAAAATTTCTGCGAATTGCTATAGTGTGTATATACTGTTAGGAAAGGTGTAAGTATTATAATGGAACATTTGGTTATTAACGGTCAAAAGCAGCTCTTTGGCGATGTATTTATCAGCGGAGCTAAAAACGCTGTTGTCGCTATTATTCCCGCCGCTATTATGGCAAACGGAAAGTGTGTTATCGAAAATTTACCGAATATTGAAGATGTTACAAGTCTTGTGGATACTTTAACAAATATCGGTGTTAAATGTGAGTTTACCGAAGAAAATACTCTTATTGTTGACAGCTCTAACATAACGGGATATTGTGCGGCTTATGAGTCTGTAAGAAAAATCCGTGCCTCATATTATCTTATGGGAGCTTTTCTCGGCAGATTTAAAAAAGCGGAGGTCGCTATGCCTGGAGGATGCAATTTTGGAACAAGACCTATCGACCAGCATCTGAAAGGATTTAAAGCTCTTGGCGCTGAGTATACTATTTCTCACGGTATTGTCAAGCTTTCCGCCGAAAAACTTGTGGGAAGCAATATCTACCTTGATATGCCAAGCGTTGGGGCAACTATTAATATTATGCTTGCCGCTTCTATGGCGGAAGGTGTTACCGTTATTGAAAACGCCGCCAAAGAACCGCATATTGTAGATACCGCCAATTTTCTTAATATGCTTGGAGCAAAAGTCAAGGGAGCAGGTACTGATGTTATAAAAATAACTGGTGTTTCGGAACTTCACGGCGCCGAATATATGATTATTCCAGACCAAATTGAAGCCGGTACTTATATGATTGCCGCGGCTATCGCGGGCGGCGATGTTACTGTCAGAAACGTTATCCCAAAACATATGGACCCTCTTTCAGCTAAACTTCAGGATATGGGATGCGTTATTTATGAGGGTGATGATTCTATAAGGATTGTTTCTACAGGGAATTTACGTCCAACTAATGTTAAAACTATGACTTATCCAGGATTTCCTACAGACTTGCAGCCTCAAATGACGGCTCTTTTGTGTATTGCCGACGGCACTAGTATTTTGACAGAAAATGTGTGGAATAACAGATTTCAATATATCAACGAACTTAAACGTCTTGGCGGAAATATTACAGTTGAGGGCAGAGTCGCTGTGGTTGAGGGTGTAAAACAGCTTATGGGAGCGGAAGTAAACGCTACCGATTTAAGAGCGGGCGCGGCGCTTGTTATCGCTGGGCTTGCCGCCAAAGGAACTACTACTATAGGCAACATCAAATATATTGACAGAGGGTATGAAAAGATTGAGGAAAAACTTACTAAAATCGGAGCGGATATTAAACGGGTTAAATCGGAGCGGATATAGATATGGCGGTTGAATTTGCGACTATCGCTAGCGGAAGCAGCGGTAACAGTGTTTATTTTGGAACAGAATATACTAAAATATTAATTGACGCCGGATTAAGCGGTAAAAAAATTCAGAACGGACTTAAAGATATAGGCGTTTTAGGTTCTGATATTGATGGGATTTTTGTTACCCACGAACATATAGACCACGTTGCTGGCATAGGTGTTTTGTCAAGAAGATTTAATATTCCGGTATATGCCACTGAAGGCACCTGGAATTGTATGCCGTCCTCTGTGGGAAAAATTGAATCAGAAAATAAACGCGTCATTTCAAAAAATGAAAAGTGTGTTATTAATGATTTATGCGTCACCCCCTACGCTATACCTCACGACGCTGGTCAGCCTGTTGGATATAACGTTATGACGGAAAAATTTAAAGTATCCATAGCTACGGATATAGGACACGTTACAGAAGAAATTATGGAAAACATAAAAGACTGTGATTTGCTTCTTCTTGAAAGCAATCACGATGTTGAAATGCTTAAAAACGGCGATTATCCTTATCCCCTCAAACAGCGTATTCTTGGGAAAAAAGGACATCTGTCAAATGAGACAGCGGGCAAACTTTTAGCCTGGGTCATTTGTCAAAACTCAAAACTAAAAAATGTTTTTCTCGGACACCTGAGTAAAGAAAACAATACTCCAAAAACAGCGTATAATACTGTAAAGGATATTCTTGAGGGATACGATATTAAGACAAACGTCGATTTTAATTTGTATCTCGCCGCGAGATATGGTGTTGAGAGAATTATTAAGCCTATGTGAGATGATTGTGTGAAAATAGATATAGTTTGCGTCGGCAAAATTAGAGAAAACTTTTTTAAAGAAGCTATTTCAGAATACTCAAAAAGACTTTCAAGATATATTAATCTTAATATTATTGAGGTTGCCGACGAAAAAGCGCCCGAAGGCATAAGCGAAGCTGAGAAGCAAAATATTAAATACAGCGAAGGCACAAGAATTATTAAAGCCATAAGAAATGGTTTTGCCGTAGCTCTTGATTTAAAAGGTAAAAAACTCTCAAGTGAAAAATTTGCGGAACTTTTTGAGGATTTGGCAGTTTCAGGTGTAAGCGGTATTACTTTTGTTATTGGAGGTTCTCTTGGGCTTTCAGATGAGGTTTTGAGACATTGTAATTTAAGTGTTTCATTTTCCGATATGACTTTTCCTCATCAGCTTATGAGGGTTATACTTTTGGAACAAATTTACAGGTCGGAAAAAATTATAAATCACGAACCTTATCATAAATAAAAATAATTTTGTCATTATTTTCATAGATTGTATTTGACAAACGCACTTGATTAATGGTAACATATTTAATATAATGTTGAGCTAGTGTTTCAACAAATTGTTATAATATAAAAAATTTTTGTATTGCTATAAAGGAGCGGGACATTATGAATGCATGGGGATTTAATCAGATTGATGTTGATACTTTGAAAGAAATTGCCAATATTGGTTCGGGTACCGCTGCGGGAAGTCTTGCCAGTCTTTTGAAAGATAAAATTACAATGACTGTTCCTCGGGTTGATACTCCTGAGTTTAAAAACCTTCCTGATATTTTGAACGGTGCCGACAAAGTTGTGGCAAGTGTTCTTGTAAAGATTTCCGGTGATATTAAGGGTATGATGATGTATATAATGGATGAACATTCCGCCTGCACCCTTACTAATCGTCTTTTAAATAAAAATAACAGGAGCCTTTATGACTTTGGCGAAATGGAGCTTTCCGTTATTACGGAAATAGGAAATATTCTTACAAGCTCATATCTTATGAGTCTTTCGAGCCTTTTGAAATTTAAAATATCAAAATCGGTTCCCTCTCTCTCAATTGATATGGCAGGCGCCATTTTAAGTGTTCCCGCTATTGAATTCGGCAAAGTAGGCGACACTGTTTTGCTTATTAAATCTACCCTTAACGATAAAAAATACAATATGTTTGGTTTCTTCATTCTGATTCCCGATTTCGGTGAAGATTAAATACCAAATTCGCTGGCTTGCGGATAATCGGAAAACAACCGATTCCTTGCGGAAAATATTACGGTTTTACAGCAGACTTCTTTTGAAACTATAAAATTACGTCAATTCGATAAAAAATATTTTTTCCAACGATATCAGCATTGACGTGAAGTTTTGAAAGAAGTCTAGCATATGATTTCATTTGTTTTTTGATTTTTATTGTTTTTATCATTTTTCCGAAAGGAGTGATTATTTTGGAAAGAACCTTGGATTTATGGTTGAAATTCAAAATAAAAGATGAGTTATACGCTATGGATTGTTCCTATGTCAAGTATATAGGCGTAGTTCCTAAAGATGTGACAGGTGTTGCTGATTCCAGTGAATATGTGGACGGTATTATTAAATTCAGCAATGAAATTGTTACACTTTTAAGCCTTAGAAAATTTTTGGGATTTGAGGGCTTTTCACAAAAAATAGATGAATTTGTGGAAATGCTTGAACAGAGAAAAAAAGAACATATTGTTTGGGTTAATACTCTGAAAAGATGTATTGAGTCTGGAGAACCATTTGAACTTTCCGCTGACCCTCACAAATGTAAATTCGGTATGTGGTATGATTCTTATAAAGCGCCCAACTGCTCTATAAAATTCCTTCTTCAAAGAATTGATATGCCCCATAAAGGACTTCATAGTATGGCTAAGGGAATTAATTCTTTAATTGGTTCTAATAAACCAGAACATAAAGAAAGACTTAAAGAAATTATAACTACCCTTGATGAGGTATATATTCCTGAAATTGTTAAAACTATTGAAAAAACTGAAGAAGCATACTGTAATACTTTAAAAGAAATGTTTATAAGCATAAGAGATAAAAGTGTTTCAGCCGCTTTTACAGTCGATGAAATTATCGGCGTGGAAAAATTGGATATTGTCTATCATGGCAATATTGACGATACTATGAATTTTCCGGACTTTATTGAGGGAACGGCAAGAGATAAGGACGATTCTCTTATTTTAATAATAGACGTGTATAAAATATTGCAAGAAGCTGAAAATATTAACGCCGCGCCGAAAAAAGCTTTTTTCCCTGAAACTAATGAAAATTTATCAGAAGATAATATCGATGAGGATAATAACGAGGTTTCAGAAGAAAATGACGATATCTCAGAAAAATAAATTTTACATTATAACAAAATTTTTTGAAAATTTCAATTATAGAAACGAACGTAATTGCTTTAAAAAGTGGTTGCTTAATTTTCATTTGTATGATATAATTATTTTAGCAACAAACTATGAGATAACTTGTATAAAAAGAAAACGCCCTGATTTAGTATTGGGAGTACTAAATCAGGGCTTTTCTTTTTTTTACAGGGAGAAATTAAAAAGACCTGTTTTGGCTTGAATTTGTTGCTCTAAAAGTGTCTATCAAGCCATTTGCTTATATAGTATGTAACTATACCCGCAATCACAGACATTATAAAATCTATGAGATAACTCATATAAATTCCCCCTTTCCGCCGCTTGTTTTGCCGCTAAAAGGACGAGCAACCATTACATTATAACAAAATTTTTTAAAAATTTCAAATAAAAACAGCGGCATACCACCAAAGGCATACCGCTGTTTTTTATTTTAAAATAATAATAATAGTCTTTATCTTATTTTCCGTAATAAGCTTTTCTGTAAAGCTCTTTAAGTTCAGAAACAAGAGGCAAACGAGGATTTGCTGTTGTACACTGGTCTTCAAAAGCTTTTTCAGCAAGATAATCAAGTCTTCCATTAAAGATAGCCTCGTCAATACCGCAGTCTTTAATTGTACTTGGAACATTAAGTTTTTCTATAAGTTCTCTTATAGCTTTAACAAGTGATTTTACACCTTCCTCTGGAGTAGCTGCCGGAAGCCCCAGCATTTTTGAAATTGCCTGGAATTTTTCCGGAGCGATATAATGAGTATATTTAGGCCAAGACACAAATTTTGTTGGAGTAAGCTGACCGTTATATTCCACTACCCAAGGAAGAAGTATAGCGTTAGCTCGTCCGTGGGAAATATGGAACTCACCGCCAAGCTTATGAGCAAGCGAATGGTTTATTCCCAAGAAAGCGTTTGTAAACGCCATACCGGCAATACACGAAGCGTTATGCATTTTTTCTCTTGCGACAGCGTCGCTTCCATCGTTATATGCTCTTGGAAGATACTCAAATACAATTTGTATAGCCTTCTCCGCCAAAGCGTCGGTATAATCTGAAGCAAGTATTGAAACATAAGCCTCTATAGCGTGAGTCAACACGTCAAGCCCTGTATCGGCTGTAATAGTTTTAGGCACAGTCATTACAAAATCAGGGTCTATTATAGCCACATTGGGAGTTAAAGCATAATCAGCAAGAGGATATTTAATATTTTTCTCTTTATCTGTAATTACGGCAAAGTTTGTAACTTCAGAACCTGTACCTGAAGTAGTTGGGATACAAACCATTTTTGTAAGTTTTCCCAAATCAGGAATTTTATAAACACGTTTTCTTATATCAAGGAATTTCTGTGAAAGAGCGGAGAAATCCACATCAGGCTGCTCATAGAAAAGCCACATTCCTTTAGCGCAGTCTATAGCTGAACCGCCGCCAAGCGCTATTATAACATCTGGTTTAAATCCTTTCAGTACCTCAACGCCGCGCATTACAGTATCAATTGACGGGTCAGGCTCAACGTCACTGAAAATCTCACAGTGAACATAATCTTTACGCTTTCTCAAATGATAAAGAATTTTATCAACATAACCAAATTTAACCATAGATGGGTCTGTTACAATTACAGCTCTTGATATATCGGGCATTTTTTCAAGATATTGAACAGCTCCGAACTCAAAATAAATTTTTTCGGGAATTTTAAACCACTGCATATTCACTCTTCTCTTCGCCACCCTTTTTTTGTTTATAAGATTAACAGCCGTTACGTTTGAAGTTGTTGAATTATGACCATATGAACCGCAGCCTAATGTAAGAGAAGGCATATTAGTATTGTAAAGGTCGCCTATCGCTCCGTGAGTAGACGGTGAGTTTACAATTATACGTCCTGTTTTTAATGTAGCGGCAAATTTATCAATTACTGAATCATCATTAGAATGGATAACAGAAGAATGACCCATACCGCCCAATATAACCATTTTTTCCGCAAGGTCAATGCCCTCGTCCACATCTTTCGCTTTCATAACGGCAAGAACCGGAGAAAGTTTTTCTTTGCTAAGCGGGTGGTCGTCGCCAACACCGTCAATTTCACAGCAAAGCACCTTTGTATCCTGAGGAATTTCTATTCCAGCCATTTTAGCTATAGCATAAGGCGATTGTCCCACTATCGCTGGATTTACAGCGCCTGTTTCCGGTTTAATAACAACCGGTTCAAGCTTCTTTGTTTCTTCCGGTGTTGTAAAATAGCAATTATGTGATTTCATATATTTAATTGATTCGTCATAAATAGGCGCTTCAATTATAACAGCCTGCTCGGACGCGCATATCATTCCGTTATCAAAAGATTTTGAGAGCATAAGGTCTGTAAGAGCTCTTTTTAAATCAGCTGTTTTTTCTATAAAACAAGGAACATTTCCCGGGCCTACGCCAAGAGCCGGCTTTCCTGTGGAATACGCCGCTTTAACCATTCCCGCTCCGCCTGTAGCAAGCACCATAGAGATATTGGGATGATTCATCAAAAGCTGTGTAGCCTCAATAGATGGAGACTCAATCCATTGTATACAATACTTAGGCGCTCCGGCGGCTACAGCAGCATCTCTGACAGCTTTAGCCGCGGCTACAGATGATTTCTGCGCTGAAGGGTGGAAAGCGAATATAATAGGATTTCTTGTTTTGGTAGCGATTATAGATTTAAACATAGCTGTACTTGTAGGATTTGTTACAGGAGTAACACCGGCAATCACACCAACAGGCTCCGCTATTTCCATATAATCTTCCTCATCGTTTTCAGAAATCACACCAACTGTCTTATCATATTTTATACTATGATACACATATTCTGTAGCGAATATATTTTTAGTTATTTTATCTTCATAAATACCTCTTTTTGTTTCCTCAACAGCAAGCTTAGCAAGCTCCATCTGCTTTGAATGTCCCGCGAGAGCCATTTGTTTAACTATCTCGTCAATCTTTTCTTGGTCATAAGTCATATACTCATGCAGCGCCTCTCTAGCGTTTTTCACAAGTTTATCAATCATTTCCGAAACATTAACCGCCTGGTCATTTTCTTTTTTCTCATTATTTTCTGCCATTGTAAAACCTCCTGAAATAACTTTAATTTAATAAAATTTTAACAATCATAATAGGTTATATACATATAATATTTCCTTACTTTAGAAAAGTATACCACGTTTTTTTTATCAATACAATAGTTTTTTGCTAAAAAACTGTTTAAATTTTGTTAAAAAAATATCAATTTTTTTATTTATTTTATATAATAGAATTCTTTCAAAAATACAAAATTACGGCAATTCGATAAAAAAATTCATTTCCATGTAAAATACTATTATGATGTTGCTTTAAAAAAATTATTATGCTATAATTAAGATATTACACCAAAAATATTTAGAAAAGGAGATTTTTATGAAAATAAACAAAAAAATATTTACTCTATTATTTATCTGTATGCTGCCGTTTAATTGTTTAAACATATACGCTAATAAATACGGCGACATTGATAATGACGGATATATAACCGCTTATGACGCCGCCTGTGTTATGGGAAAAGTCTTGGGAAATATTGAGCTTACCCCAGAACAGGAAAAAGCCGCTAAAGTAATGGGTAATCCTGACATTACCATTCAAGACGCCGTGGAAATATTAAGAAAATCTCTTGATAACTCATATATTTTTCCGGCAGAAGCAACAACTGAAACAACCACTGAAGCAACAACAAAACCGCCATTTGAAGATGAAGACTATAGAATTGAGTCTGTAAAAAGCAGCAGAGATTCAAAAGTAATGCTTGTATTAAACAAGGCAACTAAAGAACCTCTTGGCATAGACGCCTTTTCCATACTTTGTACCGGCGGCGGAAAGGATATGACAATACTTAAAGTTTCAACTAATGATAACATTCATTATGAACTATCAACAGCCCAGTACAAAGACAATACATACAATATAAGAGTTACTTTCCCTGACGGAACATATTCAGAAAAAGACTTTGAGGTGAAAATTGACTGCCCTGATATTTCATCTGTTGAACCCACAAGAAAAAGCGACACTTCCGCAACAGTTTCATATGCGTCAGACGACCCGGGAAGCTTTTACTACTTTGTCGAAAAAAACAGCGATGTAAAATTATCAGCTGAAATAACAGCGGAAGAAATAATTCAGCATAATAATAAATCTGATATGGCAATAGGTTTTAACGAAGTGAACATTGATGGTCTTGAAAAAGGCAGTTCATATACTTTACATTATGTAGCTAAAAGCCTTGAAGATAAAACGACTATCCCAGACAGTATAAATATCTCATCAGAGGTTAAAATTGAGGAAGAAAATGCCTTTAAAATAGTAAATGTAAAATCATATGACAGATATTTTGATATACAGTTAAATAAGCCAACAAAAACAGCTCTTGACGGCTCAAAATTTAAAATAACTTGTCCGGCAAATGGAGTTCTTCATACTGAAAACGCCTCAACAACTGATAATATCAATTATAGATTATATATGAACCAATACTATTTTTATAAAGATAAAAACACTATGACTCTTGAGATAACTCTTGAAGATAATTCAATAATAACCAGTAAATTTTACGCTGATTACTCAGCGCCGGTAGTTCTGAATAAAGAAATCTCAAGAACAGGAGAAAACACCGCTGATTTTATTGTAAAAGTAGATGAGCCGGGAAAATTATATTACGCGATTAAAGACGAGGTAGGGGATTCAATAGAGTCAAAAGACCCTAACGAAATATTTAACAGCCCCGATAAGAAAATTGTTGATATTAATTGGGGAGTAAACAGCATACCAGTTGAAAATGTAACAACCGGCAAATATATTTGTTTTGTGACCGAAGATAAATATGGAAACAGACTTGATTATTATGAAAGTGAACAAATACCGGAATATGACCCATCATTAGTGCCGGAGAAAAAACTTGCTATAGAAAAAGTTTCTGTATTTAAAGACAGCTATTTTGGTAAGGTAATAAAAGTTCAGTTCAATGATGATATGTCTAATAAATATATAAGCACAGGCAGTGACATACAATTATCCGGTCCAAATATTACGGGAAGATTAAGTTACAGCAGTTATAACGGCAGTCTTGCCGCTAACGAGTATGCATTTATAGCTGAAACCGCTCCTTATAAACCAGTTGAACTTATTTCAGGAGAGCAATATAGTTTAGCTATAACTGTTGAAACTTTTGACCCGGAAACTTATGAAACCCTTAATTATCAGCAAGTATTCTACACATTTACAGCTGAATAAATTATATTCTTAATAAAAACCAGGAAACTGAAAATCAGTTTCCTGGTTTTTATATCCAAACAAATTAAAAACTCATAAAAATCTTGAGGCTCCGCCTCAAACTTCGTTTCGTTGTTAAAAAAAATATCGGTGAAATTACCGCCACTATTTTTTTCTTTAGCAAAGCGATAGCTTTGCGTTTTAAAGTTCTTTGCCTAGCTTTCTTTCAAGAAAGCTTGCAGGGTGTGGGACAGCGTCCCACGATTTTAAGTCCCACGGTTTTAATTATCTCAGAATTCCATTTATATATAGCTTTTTTTTAATCGCTGTGTTATAATATAGTATAGCATTTCGCAAAATTTTTTGATTTTTGAGAGTGAGGTTTGTAAAAATGAAAAAACTTAATCTGCTTTATACAGGTAAAGCAAAAAAAGTCTACGCCACTGAAGACCCAAAATACTGTATCTTTGAGTATAAAGACGCGGCAACCGCCTTTAACGGGCAAAAAGTCGGATTCTTCGACGGCAAAGGTATGATTAACAATAAAATGGCAAACGCCATATTTAAACTTCTTGAAAATGACGGAATTAAAACCCATTTGGTCGAAGAGTTAAGCGATAGGGAATCTCTTGTAAAAAAAGTGGATATCATCCCTCTTGAAGTTATTATAAGAAATATTTCAGCCGGCAGTTTCTGCAAAAGATACGGCACCGAAGAAGGCATTGTTTTCGATTCGCCCACAATTGAGTTCAGCTACAAAAACGACGCTCTAGGCGACCCTCTCATCAATTCCTATCACGCTATAGCTTTAGGTATAGCAAGCAAAAACGATATTGATGAAATTAAAAAAATGGCTTTTGATATCAATGAATCTTTAAAAAATATTTTCCTTAAAATGGGAATTAAGCTTGTCGATTTTAAAATTGAGTTTGGAAAGGACAGCGACAAAAACATTGT
>CAOJPS010000076.1 GCA_948441255.1 uncultured Eubacteriaceae bacterium
CTAGCTTTCTTTTAAGAAAGCTAGCAGGGTTGTGGGACAGCGTCCCACGGTTTTATAGTCAAATCACTTGAAAACGAGCAAAAGGAGGCTGCTGAAAAGGCGTTTTCAGCTAGATAAAAATTATTTTCGCAAGGCAGCGGAAGGAGAGCATAGCCGGAGTCTATGCCGACTGACGATAACGCGGCGAAAAGGATTTTTAGCTGCCGAACTTGCTTATTTTTAAGTGATTTGACTATAACTTAATACGTCCAAATATTCAATAAATCAAAGAGGTGAAATAAATGGCTGATAACACTGTGGCAATTATAACAGCAAGAGGGGGAAGCAAAAGAATACCCCGAAAAAATATAAAAAACTTCTGCGGAGAGCCAATAATAAATTACTCTATAAAAGCCGCCATAAACAGTAAACTGTTTGATGAGGTTATGGTATCAACAGACGATTTGGAAATTGCCGAAATCTCCAAAAAGGCAGGGGCGAGCGTTCCATTTATGAGAAGTGAAAAAACCTCAAATGACCAGGCCGCCACCCACGAGGTTTTGCTTGAGGTTTTTTCCAAATACAAAGAACTTGGCAAAGATTTTAAATACGCCTGCTGTATATACCCAACCGCTCCTTTTATAAGTGAAAACAGCTTAAAACAAGCATTTAAGATTTTAAAGGAAAAAAACGTTCCCTGCGTAAATCCTGTAGTTCGTTTTTCATATCCTCCCCAAAGATGTTTTATAATAAAAGACGAAAAACTTGAATATAAATGGCCGGAAAATTTTTCTATGAGGTCGCAGGATTTAGAGCCTTTCTACCACGACGCTGGTCAGTTTTATTTCTATAATGTTGAGGACTTTATCGAAAAAAAAGGTATAATACTTGATAACAGAGCGCCTATTATACTTTCAGACTTAGAAGTTCAAGATATAGATAATGAGGACGACTGGGAAATTGCCGAAATAAAATACCGCGTCCTAAAAGAAAAAGGAATGATATAATGAAAATTGGAACAATGGCAATAATGTGTTCTGGTTCTCTCACTATTGGAATGGGTCATATAACACGCACTCTCGTAATTGCCGAAAAACTAAAGAACAATTTTGATATATATTATATCTGTAAAAAAGGAGCCGAATATAAATACGGGACAGATTTTATAAAAGACGCCGGATATACTGTATATTATAAGGAAACCGCCCCTACTGCTGATATCTTGCTTCTTGACAGCTATGACGCAAACGAAACCACACTTTCATATTTAAGAAAAACCTACGGCAAACTTATATATATAGATGATTTAGCGGCGCTTTCTTTCTATGACTGCGACATAATTATAAATAAAGATTTTATGGCAAAAAATATACGGCATAAATACAACACCCCTCCCGAATGTGAACTTTTGCTTGGGGCGGATTACGCTCTTTTAAGGGAGGAATTTCAAAAAGCGCTTCCAATAACAATAAAAAAAGATGTCAAAAATGTTCTCATAACAATGGGAGGAACAGACCCCAAAAACACATCCGTAAAAATTTTAAATATCATAAAAAACACTAATTTTGTATTCAATGTTGCCGTAAGTAATGGTTTTTCCGAAAAAACAAAAAACGAACTTAATTTACTTTCAAAAGAAAATAAAAATATAATATTACATCAAAATCCAAAAATGTCAAAATTAATGTCCCAAAGCGACATAGCCATAACAGCGTGTGGCGGAACCACCCAAGAGATTGCCTCAATGGGGCTTCCTCAAATAGCCATAGCTGTTGCCGGCAATCAAAAACACCAATTACGCTTTGGAGAAGAAAACGATATTTTTATATATGGCGGAAATGATAGTGAAATTAAAACCGAAGATTTTTTAAATCTTTTCATTTCTCTTTCAAAAGACTATGAAAGAAGAAAAAATCTTTCAGAAAAACAAAAAAAAGCGATAAATAAAAATGGTGTAAATTATATTAAAAAAGTAATACTAAATCATTTCCAATAAAATTCCATATATTGAAAACAGTCTTAAAAAAACACCGACAAATCAAAAAATTATTTTTATTTTTAATTTACCGGTGTTTTTTAGAATTTATCTAAAATTTAAATCAAAAACATATCAGCCAGCGCGTCGCTCGGCATTCTCCAGTCGCCTCTTGGAGAAAGAGAAACCGACCCAACTTTCGGACCATCAGGAAGACAAGACCTTTTATACTGTTGGGCAAAAAATCTTTTCAAAAACATATCAAGCCACTTTTCTATAACATCTTCCCCATATCTGCCATTAAACGCCTTTTTCGCGAGATAGATTATCTTGTGAGCGGAAAATCCCATTCTCATAAAATTATATAAAAAGAAATCGTGCAGCTCATAAGGTCCCACAATATCCTCTGTAACCTGGGTTATATCACCTTTTTCATCAGGCGGCAAAAGCTCCGGCGAAACTGGGGTATCCAAAATATCAAGCAGAATTTCAGTCACGCTGTTATTTTTAAAATGTCCCGTTGGATTTTCCGCCATATATTTTATCAAATATCTTATAAGAGTTTTAGGAACAGAAGCATTAACTCCATACATAGACATATGGTCGCCATTATAGGTGGCAAAACCCAGAGCAAGCTCAGACAAATCTCCCGTACCAACAACAAATCCGTTATATTTAGAGGAAAGGTCCATAAGAATCTGTGTTCTTTCTCTCGCCTGGCTATTCTCATAGGTAAGGTCAAAAACATTAGGATTATGCCCCAAATCCTCAAAATGCTTCAAAACAGCCTCTTTTATATCAATTTCAATAATTGTTGTTTCCAAAGCCTCACAAAGTTTCAAAGCGTTTTTATAAGTTCTGTCAGTAGTTCCAAAACAAGGCATAGTCACACTTATAATCCCCTTACTATCAAGTCTCATAAGTTCAAAAGCCTTTGCCGTAACAATAAGCGCCTGTGTCGAGTCCAGTCCCCCGGAAATTCCTATAATAACATTTTTACAGCCTATATGAGAAATTCTCTTTTTAAGTCCAAGAGCCTGAATCATAATAATTTCCTCACATCTTTTATCACGCTCTTTCAAATCAGACGGAACAAATGGCATAGGTTCAATATATCTGTCAAGCTCAAAATCTTTATTTCCAATTGAGAAGAAAACGCTTTCATAACCTCGTGAGTTCAGAGAAAAACTTGTATTTTTTATTCTCTCTCTTTTAAGATATTCCAAATCAATATCGGCATAAATAATACCGTTTTCAAAGCGTCCGCTCTCTTTCAATATCTTTCCATTTTCAGCGATTATATTATGACCAGAGAACACAACATCTGTAGTAGACTCTCCCTCTCCAGCCGAAGCGTATACATATCCGCATAAAAGCCTTGCGGACTGTCCTTTCACAAGTTCCCGTCTATAAACATCTTTTCCGGTAATCTCGTTTCCGGCGGAAATGTTAAATACAACGTCAGCGCCTGCCATAGCGTGATATGATGACGGCGGAACAGCCCCCCATAAATCCTCGCATATTTCAACAGAAAAAATAAAATCAGTGTTATTTTTATCTTTAAAAAGCAATTTTGTTCCAAAAGGCACTTCTCTATTATTAATAACCACTCTTTGGTTTTCACAAAGAGCCTCCGCAAACCACCGTTTTTCATAAAACTCACTGTAGTTAGGCAAATTTGTTTTAGGAACAATTCCCAAAACCTCACCTTTATGCAAAACGCCGCAGCAATTAAAGAGTTTTCCGTCAAATTCAAAAGGCAGTCCCACACAAATTATTATATCAAGTTCTTTTGTTTCCTCGGCAATATTCAAAAACGCGGCTTTAGCCCCATCAATAAGAGCGGATTGCAAAAACAAATCACCGCAGGTATAACCCGTAACAGAGAGTTCCGGAAAAACTACAGCGTACGCTCCGTTCTTTTCCGCCTCAAAAACAGCCTTAACAATTTCCGCTGAATTTTTAAAACAATCGGCAACAAAAACACGAGGCGTTGCCGCCGCCACTTTCAAAAAACCAAATTTCATATTAAATTCTCCTTTTAAATAAGTTTCCTTTAAAAAATTATTTTTAATATCATTTGTGCAGTGTTTCCTTAACTCTCGGAAATTTAAGAATCATTTCCGTACCATTTCCAGGAGAGCTTTTCGCCTCAATTTTTCCTTTATGTCCCTCCATAATTTCCTTAGCGATTGAAAGCCCAAGACCATTTCCGCCCATAGCCCTTGAACGTGCCTTATCCACTCGATAAAACCTCTCAAAAATTCTTTCAAGGTCCTCCTCCGGCACACCTATTCCATTATCTTTAACGTGGGCAAAATAATACTTTTCGTCCCTGCTCACAAAAATATTAACTTGTGTGTTTTCAGGACTATACTTCATAGCGTTTGATATAATATTGTTAAAAACCTGCGTTATTCTTCCCACGTCAGCGTTAATTATATATTCCTCATTATCATCAGGTTCATCAAATAATATATCCTGATTTTTATTTTGAGCGGCAATATAATTTTGTGTGACACAATCTCTCAAAATGCCTATAAGGTCAACTTTCTCAAAATTAAATTTCATCTGTTTATTGTCAAGATGAGATAAATCCAGCAAATCTTTCGCCAAAAAAGCCACTCTGTCCGCAGCCGAATTTATAATTTTCAAAAACTCAATCGCTGTGTCTTTTTCGTCAATAGCGCCGTCAATAAGAGTTTCAGCATAACTTTTAATAGTTGTAAGAGGAGTTCTTATTTCGTGAGAAACATTCGCCACAAATTCCCTTCTCATCTCATCAAGGCGTCTGTGCTTTGTAATATCCTGCAAAACAACCACAACGCCCTCAAAACTGTCTTTGTTCTTTTCACTGTCCAAAATGTCAAATCCTTTTTCCGTCTGTCCATACGGTATAAATGATATACTCAAATATATATTGTCACGTTTTATAATCGTTTCAGATATAATATTCGGAACAAGAGAAATATTCGACATATTTGTAGATTTAAGGAACTCTCTCAAAGTCAAACCATCAGTAGAATATCCCAGAAGTTCCTTGCAAACGTGATTAGCGTGAATCAGCTTGCCGAAATAATCGAAAGCCAAAATCCCGTCAGTCATATTATTTACAACAATCTCAAGTTTATTATTTTCATTTTTAAGTTCCGACATAGTCTTTCTAAGTTCCAGCGCCATATAGTTAAAGCTTCTGGTAAGCTGCCCTATTTCATCATTTGATTTAACAGGCACTTTCTCAAACTTTCTTCCGTGAGCAAGCTGATTTGCCTTTTTTGTAAGCAAAGCGATAGGCCTTGTAATGGTAACGGAGAAAATTATACCAAGAATGCCAGTCATAACAAGAGCGATAATAACTGAAATAACAATTGTTCTGGCTATAGTCATAATATTTTTTTTAATGCTTTCACCGTCAATCTGAACATAAATGACATATTCCACATCACCGTTTTTATCAAAAACAGGATAACCATAAGTAATCCAATCTTTAACCTGCGAATTAAAGTCCACATATTTTTTATTGGACTCAAAGCTTTCTTTTCCCGTCAAAGCGGAAATAACCGCGGAATTTTTATAATCCATAAAAAGAGACTTATCGGAGGAAGCGCTGGAGGCAATAGTATTTCCATCCTTGTCCAAAATATTGGCTTGAATATTTCTCATAGAAGAGCGGACAATAAAAAAATTATCAAAACCGCTTTGAAAATCATCAGGGTTATCATATTCTCTAATAATCTGCTCCTCAACATATACAGCGCATTGTTTAAGTTCTTCCTCGGCGTTTTTAGTTTCCTGAGAATCTGTCATAACAATAATATAAGTACCGCTTATTATCATAACGATAAAAACAAGAGTAAGATATATAAATACCAATTTCCAACGAATACTTTTCATAAAAAACCTCTTATGTCACACAGTAAAATAATATCCAAAACCTCTTTTTGTTATAATATAACGAGGTTTTCCAGGGTCGTCCTCAACTTTTTCTCTAAGCCTTCTTATAGTAACGTCAACGGCTCTCACGTCACCGAAATACTCATACCCCCAAACTTTCTCAAGAAGCGCTTCTCTTGAGAAAATCTGATTTTTCTGAGTAGCGAGAAATTTAAGAAGTTCAAATTCTCTTACAGTAAGATAAACGACTTCTCCTCTTTTATAAACCTCAAACCTTTCAAAATCAATAACTATATCTCCGTATTTTCCGGAATTTTCAGAAGTTTCCGCTTCTTCTTTCCTAACGTCATTACGCCTTAAATGCGCTTTAACCCTTGCCATAAGTTCTCTGTTTCCAAAAGGTTTTGTAACATAATCATCAGCGCCAAGTTCAAGTCCAACCACCTTATCAACTTCTTCGGCCCTCGCGGTAAGCATTATAATAGGAACATTACTTTTTTCCCTCACCTTTTTACAAACTTCATAACCATCCATTTTAGGCATCATTATATCCAGAAGAATAAGGTCAGGTTTTTTCTCACAAGCGAGCCTATATCCTTCCTCGCCGTCACAGGCGCTCAAAACCTCATACCCTTCTTTTTTCAGGTTATACTCAATAATTTTAACGATGCTTTCCTCATCGTCAACCACCAAAATCTTACGAGCCATAAAAGTCACTCCTATCTCCGTTTAATCTTTTAAGGAAACACCGCATAATAAAGTAATAAAAATATTTTTTTAAAATTAATACCGCTTCAAGTTGATTTTTCTGCGAAAAATTCAACACTTACGCTCAATTATTTTCAAAAATTATTTTTATTTTTGAATTGTGCGGTATTTCCTTAAATCAAAAGGTTTGTTGCAAAATATTGACTATATTTTAAATTTACAGTATACTAAAAGAAACATAAATGTAAAATATCCAAAATAATTTCGCAAAAATATAACACATTTGTAAAATATAGCAAAACCGCGGGATATTATACATTACTTATTCCCAAAAATTTCTTAATAATTTTAATTATATCACATTATTTTTAGATTGTAACTACTTTTTTAACTGTAGTTAATCAACTTGAAAAAATATAAAAAAATTGAACAAGCTTATTTATTTTTAAGTTGAATAAAATCCACATAAAAATCGTCGGAGGATACAATGCGAAAAAATAAAGGAATAATTAAAGAATGGCTTTTTCTATTTTTGCTTATACTTATATTATGTGCAGGTAACTTTTTTATATTTTCGGATTCTGACAAAAAAAACTCTGACTTTGACAGAGCAACCATTTTATACACCGATAAAGGACCTCACGAAGAAAATCCGGAAAGAGATACAAAAGAAACCGAGTCAATCCCTAATATATACCTATACCGAACAGGAAATTTCAACGCGCTAAGACAATACCTGCTCGACAAAAACTCTGTCTTGGCGGAAGAACCCTATTACAGCGAAATATTCAGACAAGCCGAAAAACATAATATAAACCCTTGTCTTCTCTTCGCTATAACAGGCAGAGAACAAAGCTTTGTTCCAAAAAACAATAAATTCGCGGAAAAAATATCCAACAACCCTTTCAATGTTTTCGGAAGCTGGCAAAAATACAACACCACAATAGATGAATCCGCGGAAATAGCCTGCAAAACAATAATAAAACTTTCAAAATCAAGACCAAAAAACGCTGATTTTTTAGTATGGATAAATCTTAGGGGCGGAGCGGGAGGTTACGCTGAAGATGATAAATGGCATCAAGACGTAAAAATTTTTTTTGAGATAATGAACACAAAAATTTATTAAATATATATAATAATTTGCTATAAGCGAGGAATACATAATGAATTTGCCAAAACAAGTAGAATATATAATAGACACTCTGGAAACAGCAGGATTTGAGGCATATGCCGTAGGAGGATGCGTAAGAGATTATCTCATAGGAAACATACCAAAAGACTGGGATATAACCACCTCAGCTCTGCCGGAACAGACAAAAAAGCTGTTTCCGCATTCCTTCGACACGGGAATACAGCACGGAACAATAACGGCTGTCATAGACAATACAAACTATGAAATTACAACCTACAGAATTGATGGAAGCTATAATGATTTTCGTCATCCCTCAGAGGTGACTTTCACACAAAAAATAGAGGAGGATTTAAGCCGAAGGGATTTTACAATGAATGCCATAGCCTATAATAAAATAAGAGGCTTTTGCGACCCGTTTGGAGGTCGCGATGACATAAATTCTAAAATAATACGAGGAGTAGGCAACCCTGATAAACGCTTTAAAGAGGACGCCCTCCGAATGCTTAGGGGAATTCGTTTTTCGGCTCAGCTTAACTTTAGAATAGAAGAAACCACATATAACTCCATAAATGAAAATGCCTGCTTAATTAAAAATATAAGTGTGGAAAGAATAAGAGATGAGCTAAATAAGCTTTTGCTTTCTCCAAATCCCGACAAGATAACAGAGTTAAAAAACACAAACCTATTAAAAAATATTCTTCCCTTTCTTGAAGAAAAAGTATACCCCAACTGTGAAATAATAAAAACTTTAAAATACCTTGCCGAAAATAAAAATAATCTTTCAAATATTTCTCTTTTTTACTGTTGTCTTTTAAAAGATATGACAAAAAAAGAAACCGAAACTATTATGAAATCACTCAAATTCGACACAAAGACATTAAAAGAAACTTCGGTTCTAAACGAATGCTTAAGACAGGAAATAGGTAAAAATCCATATGAGATAAGAAAATTCATATCAAAAATAAGTAAAATAACTTTCGCAAGGCTTCTTGAAATAAAAAGAGCAATTTATCACGAAAATCCAGCTGAGCTTATTAAAATTGAAAACACTGATAAAATTTTCAAAAGTATTATTGAAAATAATGACCCTCTTTCGCTTAAAGAGCTTAAAATAAATGGAAATACCCTAATGGAATTAGGAATTACAAATGGAAAAGAAATAGGAAAAATATTAAACTTTTGTCTTGAGGAAGTATTAAAAAATCCTGCCGCGAACACAAGAGAAAATTTAATAGCCATTTCACTTGCGAAAAAATAAAAAATAGCTGTTTAAAACAGCTATTTTTTATTTTTGAATTGTGCGGTGTTTCCTTAAAATCTGTCTAAAATCTAAAAAAGCCTGTCTAAAAACAAAATATACACAAAAAATCAGCGAAAATAAAATCATTTTGAAACGTAATGATATTATTTTCACTGATTTTTTGGATATTTTAGCAGTTTTTAGACAGGCTCTTAGTTCAAATTTTTCTTTCTAACCTTTGCGGTCAAAACTGTCATATCATCTTTAGGCAAACCGTCAGACAACTCTTTAGCGGAATTTAATATTGTTTCAGAAATTGTATGGGGGTCTTTGTTTCTGACCGCTCTAATTAAAGACTCCAAATAATTTTCATTTTCCGTATCAAAACAATCTCTTATACCATCGGTAAACATAACGATAACATCTCCGTCAGAAAGCTGAATATGGCTTGTTTCCATATCCACACTATTAAGCATACCTATAGGAAGCGTTGAGGAATTTATAATCTCAGTTTTGTCAGCTGAAATTATAAAAGACTCACAAGCGCCTATTTTCGCGAGTTCACACATTCCTGTATACATATTTATAGTACATATATCAAGGGTAGAAAAACTTTTAGGCTCCGATTTCAGAACAAGCACCGAATTTATAAGTCGTATAGCCGTATCCTTATCAAAACCAACCTCCATAAAATTCTCAAACAATTCAATAGCGGCGGCGCTTTCCTCTTTCGCTCTAATTCCCGAACCCATTCCGTCAGAGAGCGCGAGCAGATAAGAACCGTTGCCCAAGTCCATAAACGTATGGCTGTCGCCAGACTCCTTGCTATCATATCTTACAGTACGTGAAACACCTGTAGTAACGGTATAAGGCTGTTCTTCCGCCAGTTTAAGCTTGCACATATTTTTGTTTCCATCTATAGCCACACTGCAATGATATATGCTTTTGTACATACTTTTTCCCAATACCTCATTAACAACAGGTATTATATCTTTAATACAGACGTGTCTTCCATAGCAAGAATCGTGAGTAATTATAACCTCTGTTTTTTTGTCCTTATTTTCCGTCACAACAGCGGAATAAACAGAAACTCCATTTTTGGCCAGTTCCTCCAGAAGTTTTTTTGACATAGTATCATCAAAAGAAAGTTCTCTTGTTAGTTCAGAAGCGAACCCCTCTATTATTTCCGCTATACCTGAAATCTGTTCTCCCACAAGTTCTCTGCTTTCCGCCATTTTATTTTTCCACATTAAATTCAACATATAATTCTCAAAAAGGCGATTTGTGGTTTCCGCGAGAAAATCAGAATTTATACAATTCACACGAAATTCTGCCGGAATATCAGAGTATTCAAGCTTTCCCTTTTTCTCACAAGAGGCAAGAAGGCCAAAAAACGTCTGATATGTATTATAAAAATTATTTTCCCAGCAAAAAGCCCGCATACTACAGCCTTTACAAGTTTTTGCCGCCGCCTCGTCAATAAGTTCGTCCACTTCTTCTTTTGAAAGATTCATCTGCTTTTCCGAGAGATTAACAAAAGTTCTCGCGAGTTTTGAAAATGAATCCGAAAAACCCATAAGTCTATGAGATGTTATATCTTTTATTCTAAGTATATAAGCCGAAGCCGTATCAGAAATAGGCAGTACTTTCGGCAGCAAAGAGGGAATACTTTTCATAGGAATCAGCAAAAAAAGTATTATAGCCACAGCCCCCGAAAATATTATCTCACTTGTAAGGAGATTTCCATTTATATATATAAAACATATTACAGAAGAAAACATAAAGGAAATAACCGTAAACAATTTATTAAGATTTTTGGATATTCCGCAAACAGCGCCTGTAATTCCAAATATCCAAGAATACTCCATAGGCAAACTTCCGGCAAGCATCAAAACAGTAGAAAGAAGTATTCCCGAACAGCAGCCCGCCAAACTTCCATTTCTATAAGCCACAAACATAACCCCAAGCATAAGAAGCGTAACCATCAAAGATATACTTCCCATATAAATATCCGCCGAACCAGCGACTACAGCGCCAGCCAATATTGAAAGGCTCAGCACATCGTTGCTTTCAAAAGACTTTTCTCCTATCCTAAGATAAATCGTGTCTATACCCAAATTCAGTACATAAGTAAGGGAAAACACCAATATTCCCTCAAGTACAGCAATAATGGTATAATAAAGTGAAAAGTTATTTATAAAAGCAATTATAAGACCAGCAGTCAATATTGAGACAGAGCCTGCCCCACCCTTCATAAATAAAGTTGGGCTTTCGGCTCTCTTTTTAAAACATATATTAAAAATTGACATAATAGCTATACACATCAAATATTTTGTAATATCAAATTCTCCTGTACTCAAAAAGAATCCTGGTATTAAAAAAGCGGCAACCGAATAAAATATTTTATCTGAATAAAGAAATACTGAAAGAAAAGCCATAGCAACAGGGTTTATCCCATCAAATAAAGTTATTCTTCCTATAAAAAAACTTAAACCCGTCAAAACTATTGAAGAAATCATTTTTTTAGATACATAAAAAGTATTTCGTTTTGCCTTTTGCGCTGTATCATTCAAAGATTTATTAATTGCTTTTTCCATAAAAACTCCCCTTCTTCATTTGTTATAAAACGCCTGCGTCAAAAACCATTTTCAAGTTTATTGGTTAAAATTTCCATATAATTATAGCAGTTTTAACATAAAAAAAATGTCGTTTTGCGTCGGCTGAAAAATAAATTTTTATATTTCCTTTTTACGCCTATAGTGAAAGAACTTAAGGCAATACCGCACAATTATAATTTCACAGATTTTGCT
>CAOJPS010000077.1 GCA_948441255.1 uncultured Eubacteriaceae bacterium
ATGGAAAATATCATCAAAATCTATGAAATCATAATTGTGCGGTATTGCCTTAAATGTAGTGATAATTTTTCCTTTGAGAAAAAAAGAAGTAAACTGTAATAAAAAGCTGCATAAGCTCCGCGGCAAAAACCGCGCTCCATATGCCGTCCACACCAAAAAAAATAGGCAGGAGCAAAACCACTATAACCTGAAAAACAAGAGTGCGCAAAAATGACATAACACCGGAAACAAAACCGTTGTTAAGAGCGGTAAAAAAAGCGGAAGCGAAAATATTAATCCCCATAACGCAAAAAGATAAAGAATATAGTTTAAACCCTCGGTTTGTCAAATTAAACAACTCCTCGTCATATCCGACAAATAACCCCGATAAAACGCCCGAAAACAAAATTGAAACCACCGTAAGAATCACACCCAGCGTTCCCACAATAAGACAACTTTTTTTAAATATATTTCTAAGTTCTTTCTCATTTCCCGAACCATAATTATAAGAAACAATCGGCGCCATACCCATAGAATACCCTATAAATATAGCGGCAAAAATAAAGCTGACATACATAATAACACCATAAGCGGCAATACCATTTTCCCCCTCAATTTTCATAAGCTGAAAATTATATAAAATATTCACCAAAGACATAGAAACATTTGTAAGAAGTTCAGAAGAACCATTAGTACACGTTTTTAAAAATACTTTAGGAAAAAACCTTGTTTTAGTAAATTTAAGCCTGCCGCCTTTTTTAAAAATAAAATAAATAATAGGGACAATACCTCCGACAAGCTGACTAAAAGCCGTAGCCAGCGCCGCGCCCAAAACGCCTGTTTTAAAAATGGCAATAAGCAGCCAATCAAAAAATATGTTCGTAAAACCGGCAAATACTGTAACAACCAATCCAAGCTGAGGTTTTTCAGCCGTAACAAATAAGCTCTGAAAAACATTCTGAAGCACAAACGCCGGCAGAGCGGCAATAATAACTCTGCCATAAAGCACGCAGTTTTCAAGCATTTCTCCTTCCGCCCCCAAAGCTGATGAAACCTCCGGCATAAATATAAACCCAATCACAGCCAGACCAAATCCAAATAAAGCGGAAACCCAAACAAGCATTGTAAAAAACATATTAGCTTTTTTCTCGTCACCCTCACCCAAGGTTTTAGCGATAACAGCGCTTCCCCCTGTGCCAATCATAAAACCAACAGAAGCCAAAAGCATTAAAACCGGTATAATCAGGTTGACGGCGGCAAAAGGAGTTTTTCCCACATAGTTAGAAACAAATAATCCATCGACAACTCCATAAACAGAAGTAAACATCATCATAATTACCGATGGAAGAACAAAACGTATAAGCTTAGCAAATCCAAAATGCTCCGATAAACTGATTTTCATTTTAACACCTCCAAAA
Organism: uncultured Eubacteriaceae bacterium; assembly: GCA_948441255.1. Taxonomy (GTDB): domain Bacteria; phylum Bacillota; class Clostridia; order Lachnospirales; family CAG-274; genus MGBC114079. The sequence continues at coordinate 1,398 of CAOJPS010000077.1, forward strand.
TCAAATAAGCAAAAAAACGCCCGACTATTAGAGAAAAATCAAATTTTCTCTCAATAATCGGACGCATCCGACGTTTTCTCCGACCGTTGCGACTGCGGCCGCAAGTCCTCCGACGACATACACATTAATATTTTCCGCATTATTATAAAAACCTTGGGCTTTCAGCCCAAACCCGACTTATTGTTCAATGTTTTTGGCTTGCGCCGACCTCACTTCTTTGCGGCACTAATTAAAAGAAAGAAGCAAAGAACTTTTGAGCGAAACATTGGTTTCGCAAAAGAAAATATCAAAATTACACAGCAAAAACGACAGTTTTTGCTTATTAAAGTTTTTGTCAAACTTTTTTCAAAAAGTTTGCAGAGGTTTGGAGACGGAGTCTCCAAGGTTTTTATATTAACTTATTGCAATGAAGACAGCGTCCCACGGTTCTAATCTCTTTTTTCCTCGTATTCCTCAAGAGCCCTGGCAAGCTGGTCAGGACAAGAAGTCTGTTTAAGCCCGCATTTAAGTCCTTTGAGCTTACTAACTACCTCCGAAACAGGCATACCCTCCACAAGCTTTCCAATCCCTTGAAGATTACCATTGCAGCCGCCTAAAAATTTAACATTTTTAACTTTCCCGTCAACAACGTCAAAGTCAATATTGCTAGAGCAAACTCCCTTAGTTTTATAACTGCTCAAAAAAAATCACTCCAATTCATAGAAATACCAATTCAGACTGTCAAAAAACATCTATTAAGCCGCGATTACCAGCAGTTCACAAATATCACCGCACCACCAGCAGTTCTTTAACAGAATTATAAAATCCAAAGTAATTTCTGTCATTAAAAAACTTCAGCATTTCATCAGCGGTACCAAAAGGCTGTTCCTCCCGATAGCTTATAATCTCATTTATAATACCGTCAGTAATACCATTATTCAAGGATTTAAGTTCTTTTGCCGTAGCCTTGTTTATATTTGTATATAAAGAAGTATTTCTATCGTTTTCACCAAGTTCACAAGGCAAATCCGAAGAACTTTTCATATTTTTAGAAGCCGAAAGCTTAGGAGCGACATCTGAGGCAAATCCATATTCCGTAAGCTGAGCGTTTGTAGCTGTATTCACATTAATATATTCTCTGTCATCAGACCCCACATAAATAACATTTTTAATTCTCGAATACTTGTCATAATCCAAATACTCCGAAACATCACTGACAGAAGTATAATTTCTTTTTTGTATAATCTTCGAAGCCTCATTGCCAAAAACCGTCTTCATCTCATAATCGGTAGCCTCGTTAATATCAGTTTGAGTATTAAGATTGTCCTCAAACTCATTAACCTGCTGTTCCGTAAGTCCGATTCCAGGAATTTTAGCAAGTTCGCCAATAGTTTTATAAGTATATCCATTTTTACGATACTCAACAATTTTATCAGCGGCGGAAGAAGAAAGACCAGCGGCAATAAGATGATTGCGAGTAGCGGTATTAACATTCACAACAACATCATTTTCGGTAACATCAATTTTAGTTTTGTCATAAGTAGAAAGGAAATCTTTATATTTTTTATACCTATTGCTGTCAAGAAGTTTTTCATCTTTAAGCACTCCAATACTTGTAATCTTACTGTGTTTTCTTCTATACTCAATAATATCGTCAACTTCGTCTTCCGTAATATTTCCTATGCTGAAAAGTTCTTCCTCATCAGCATAATTCACATTAGTGCAAACAGACAAAATTTGTTTGTTAGAATCAAAGAGTTCCTTTGAGAACCCCTGCACAAATTTAATTTCCTCAATAGTATTAAAAGGATTTTTCTCTCTATAATTAACAATAGCGTTAGCGATACCGCCGGTAATATTATTAAGACCTTGTGTAAGCATTTCAGGAGAAGCGGTATTAATATTAACAATATGCTTGTTTTTATACGCGAGTTTTCCGGTATAAGTTATATTTCCATAAAGGGTAGTAGTTCCATTTTCCCTGACGCCATTTTCCCAAATGCCAATATTGCCCGTCTTAGCCGTTCTCTGAACGGTAAGATAATCGTTATACTGGCTTGCTGGCATAAAACTTGGATTTGTAACGCCATAACCTTTTTCAATAAGGAGTTTATTAACATTCTCCCCGTTAAGGGTAACATACATATTATTCCATATTCCAACAGGAGAAGCAATTCCGCTGTCAGGAGAAATAACAACAGTTTGTCCCAGCAAATATTCCGTCAAAAAAGAAACAGCGTCATCATACCCTTGAGCGTCAACCCCAATAAATTTAACCAAAGCTGTATCTCCGCCCTGCAAAAGTCTAACTTCAATAGCGTCACCATCAATAATTCTGATAACGCTTGCGGAAACCGAGCCGTTTATAACAACATTTTTAGCCCCAAGAGCGAAACAAAAAGAAGAAACAGACAAAACGACCGTCAAAATGAAAGAAATCACGCGACGAAAATATTTACCATTCACAAAACCACATCCTTTCAAAAAATATCTCTTACATTAATTTTACCACAGCCCCCAAAAATATTCAATAACAAAAAGTAACATTTCACGGTTATTTCATATATAAAAAACCGTGGGACGCTGTCCCATATATGGTAACTTAAAACCGTGGGACGCTGTCCCATATATGGTAACTTAAAACCGTGGGACGCTGTCCCACACCCTGCAAGCCCTTTAAAAAGGGCTTGACCCTAAACTTTAAAACGCAAAGCATACGCTTTGCTAAAAAACAGCGAAACGCAGTTTCGCACAAAAGTTCTTTGCTTCTTTCTTGAAAGAAAGAAGTCGGGTTTGGGCTGAAAGCCCAAGGTTTTTCTTAAGCTGCCATATATGGGGCAGCGCCCACGGTTTTAATATTTTAACGTCAAATCTTGCCGATATCAATAACAAGCTTTTTCTTAGAAACTCTAAAAAGAACAATTTTCTTTCCAATAACCTGCACAACCTCCGAGCCCGTTCTCTCGGCGATAGTCTGTGAAACCTCTCTTATGTCTTCCAAACAGTTGTTAAGCACAGCGCCCTTTATAAGTTCTCTTGCCTCCAAAGCCTCGTCAGCGGCTCTAACAATTTCAGGCGTAACCCCGTTTTTGCCAACGTGAAAAACAGGTTCAATTTTTCCGGCAAGGCTTTTCAAATAAGCCCTCTGTTTACTTGTCATAATAAATCTCCTTAAACTGTTCTATTTGTAATATTCAAATTCCAAATCATAAATTTTAACAGTATCTCCCTCTTGAATACCAGATTCCTCAAGTTTATCAATAATACCTTTATCTCTAAGATATTTCTGAAAGAAAGCGAATCCTTTTTCAGTATCAATATTCGTATAACCAATCATTTTCTCAACTCCAACACCCTCAACGACATAATACCTCTCGCCGGCTTTTTCAATAGTAAAAGGCTCAGAGTCCATCTCAGCGTTTTCAAAAAATTCCTCATAATCCTCATCAAACACAATATCCTCCGGATAATTTTTCAAAATATCCGAAACTGCAAAAAGCAGTTCCTCAAGCCCTTTGTTTGTCGCGGCGGAAATAGGAAACACAGAAATCCCTTTTGTTTCATAAAATGCCTTAATAGCCTCAAAATTTTCTGCGGCCTCGGGAATATCCATCTTATTAGCGGCAATAACCATAGGTCGTTTAAGAAGTTCAGGATTATATTTCTCAAGTTCGGAGTTTATTTTTTCTATATTTTCAACAGGGTTTTCTCCCTCCAGTCCAGCAGCGTCAACAACGTGAATAAAAACTTTTGTTCTCTCAACGTGTCTTAAAAAATCGTGTCCAAGACCAACACCCTCACTAGCTCCCTCTATAAGACCAGGTATATCCGCCATAACAAAGTCTTTTCCCCACTTACTCCTAAAAACTCCCAAATTAGGGGATAATGTAGTAAAATGATAATTAGCGATTTTAGGATTAGCGTTTGTCACCATAGAGAGGAGAGTAGATTTTCCAACATTAGGGAATCCTATAATTCCCACATCAGCAATGAGTTTAAGTTCTAAAATAACATCATACTCTTTAGAGAGCCGTCCTCTCTCACAGTATCTTGGAGCTTGCCTTGTAGGCGTAGCAAAGTGCTGATTACCCTTACCGCCTTTTCCGCCCTTAACAATAATTCTTTTTTCACCGTTTTCCGTCATATCCGCCATAACCTTGCCGGACATAGCTTCCCTAATAACAGTACCAACAGGAACTTTAATAACAACGTCCTCTCCATCAGCGCCTGTACGGTTTCTTTTGCTGCCGTCATCGCCAGGCTGGGCCTTAAAAAGTTTTTTATACCTAAAATCCATAAGGGTATTAATTCCCTCGTCAGCGACAAAAACAACATCTCCGCCCTTACCGCCGTCCCCCCCGTCAGGACCGCCGTTTGTAACATACTTCGCCCTATAAAAAGAAACGGCGCCGTTGCCTCCGTTGCCTCCCTTAATATGAATTTTAACCTTATCCACAAACATAAAATATATCTCCTTATACTTTCCAGAAATTTAAAGGGCGTCCCCAAAGGAAACGCCCAATATTTATAGTAAACGGCAAATAAATTTGCCGTTTACTATAAAATCATATCATAGCGTTAAAGAGCAACGCCGTAGTCGAATATCTGTAATAAGCGCTCAAATAATTGTAGGAAACACCAGAATTAGAGCCATAGTAAGAACTGCTTCCGCCGGCGCTGTTCACCTCTGTTTTTCCTTGGTTCGACAAAAAGCTGGTTGGGTCGTCAAAAGCCTTGTCAGCGAGATTTTCAAGTCTGTTTGTAAAACCATAGCTAAGACCTTTCTTTCCGTTGCTGTCAAAAAACCTATCAAGGTCGCCGTTATCAGCCGCCTCTTTCATTTTATCCTCATCAATCTGAAGATATCCCTTAGAAGTCATTGAAATACCTATTCTTTTAAGAGAAGCGCCATAAGTTGAAGCAAGCGATTTAAGCCTGTTTCCAAGTCTTTCAGCACCGGAATCAGACGATGAATAAGCCGCGTTGGCAAAATCGTTAAAAGCGTTTACAAGCTGTCTTGCCGAATTAATAGTATCAAGTTTGCTTTTTCCAAAAGTAATTTTAGCGCTTCCATCTGTTGGTTTATTAAGAACAATACTAAGTTCATCATCAACCTTAATATTGTTTGAAGAAGAAACCTTTTCCTCACCATTTATAGAATAAATAGCGTCAGAAGCATATTCCTTAACTTTGTCAATACCAATAGCCTCCGCAAGACTGCCGGAAACAGAAAAATCATTTCCCGAACCGGTTTTTTCGCCTTTAAGAACAAGCTTGCTGGTTTTTGTTTTAGAATCAGTTTCAACAGAAGCGGAAACACCAATACCAGCCTTATTAATTTTCTGAGCGATTTTGTTAAGCGCTTTTTCGTCAGTTTCAGAAACTGACGGAGAATAATTAAACGAATAACTTTTTCCATCGCTTGTAGAAATAGATATTCCGCTTGCCTTTGAGTAATAAAGACTTGACGAATTGCTCTTTAAAGCTTTGCTTTCGTTTGTTTGAGCTGAAGCCACTTTAGAAACCTCAACATCAATATCATCTCTCATTTCCTTGCCTTTATACGTGGCGGAAACAGAAGCGCTGTCACTATTAGCGGAAATATTTTTTGTATCCTTGCCTCTTTCCTTAACATTTTTTACAGCGCTTATAACATCGGAGGCGGATTCTTTCAAATCAACAAGATAACTGCTGGTTTGGGAAGAAACGCTTGTTCCCGAATTCGAGCCGTAAATATAAGAATACATTCCAAGAAGACTATCAGCTGAAGAACTCTGTTTAGAACCTGTCGCGTATGTCTGGGAAATCAAGTCAGAATACATTGAATAACGATTTGAAACAGATAAATATGACATAATCCTCACCCTCTTTAAATAAAAATATAGACAACCAGTAACGAAATATCAACTCAAAAAAAACAAGCGTCAGTCAAACAAACCGCCAAAAAATCTAAAATCACAAAAATTTATGAACCTTTCAGCCGCTAAAACCCGCGGACTTTGCCTGCTTTTCTTTCCAGCGTGCCGGCTTTTTCGGCACACCAAGCCAAAGTCTTCTCTAATATATATCGTCATAAATCAGTCAAAAGTTTATATAGGAAACACCGCGCAAATGATATTAAAAATAATTTTTTTATAGTCAAATCACTTGAAAATAAGTAAAAGGAAGCGAGAGAAAAATTATTTTCACAAGGCAGTGGAAGAAGAGCGTAGCCACAGCCTACGCCGACTGACGCTAACAAAGTGAAAATGATTTTTAACCGCTGAACTTAGCTTTTTAAGTAATTTGACTATAATTTGTCGATATTTCCTATATTAAAAACAATGTTTAAAAAATCAATCCTTGCGAAGATTAAACCTTCCAACAGTATTTCTAAGGTCTTCAGCGTGACCTGACAATTCCTGACTAATAGCGGCGCTTTCCTCTGATGTAGCGGAGTTAGTCTGAACAACAGAAGAAATCTGGTCAGCGCCCTCATTAATCTGTTTAACCTGAACATACTGTTCATCGCAGGCTTGAGATATTTTATGCATACTTTTAACAGCCTCGTCAACATTCTCAACTGTTTTAAAAAGAATTTCCGCTGTTCTCATAGCAATTTTCTTTCCATTCTCAACAGATTTAAGAGAAGCAATAACACGTTCAGCAGAATCTTTGGAAGCCTCCGAACTTTTAGACGCAAGTTCCCTAACCTCGTTAGCGACCACCATAAAGCCTTTGCCTTCCTCACCGGCTCTGGCAGCCTCAACAGCGGCGTTAAGAGAAAGAATATTTGTCTGAAAAGCTATATCCTCAATAACCTTAATAATTTCCTCAACCTCGTGAGAGCTTTTATTAATATCGTCCATAGCTTTAAGCATTTCTTTCATATCAGCATTACTTTTGTCAATCTCATTAAGTACGCTTGTCGCCTTTTCACTGGCCAAAGAGGCATTATCACGGTTTTTCTCAACATTAACAAAAATATCGTTTATAGTAGCGGCAAGTTCCTCAATAGAAGCCGCCTGTTCCGTAGTACCCTGACTTAAAGACTCAGCGCCGTCAGCAACCTGCTGTGCGCCCGAATAAACTTGTTCAGCGGTAACAGCGACATTTTTAATAGTCCCGCTTAACCCTCTGTTAATAACTCTTATAGCGCGCAAAATAGAAGCGAAATCTCCAACATAGCTGTCCTCCGCTCTTGTTCTGATATCAAAATTGCCGTCAGCCATAGCGCCAAGAAGATACTCAATATCTTTAATCATCTTATTTATGCCTTCTATAAGAACCTTTGAAGACCTTGCCAAAAGTTCCACCTCATCACCCGACTTAATATCAGGAATAGCCGATGTCAAATCACCCTCCGAAAGTTTATCAAGCCTTTTAGAGCAAACAAGTATAGGATTTGTAAACAGACTTATCAGTCTGTAAGCAATAAATACAATAAGAAAAACAGCAATAATAATCAGAATAACGGTAACAAAAATTCCTTCATATGTACCCTGCATAAAAGAAGAAAGAGGAGCCACAACGGCAACACTCCATCCATCAGTCCCAGGAATGGGGTTATAAGAAAGAATCTTGCTTTGACCTCCATAACTATATGAGCCAAATCCCGATTCACCATTTATCATTTTCTTTTCAAGTTCCGCAAGGTCGCTTAATGAACTGTCACTTTTAGCCATTTCAATTGTATTTTCTTTATTCTTAACTTTTTCAGCATCGTTATGAGCAATAGTAACACCATTTTTATTAAGTATATAAGCTGTTCCATCTTCCGAAACCTTAATCTCTTTCACAATCTGATTAAGATATCCGCTTTTAGGAGCGAAACAAATAACTCTCTCAACCGTTCCGCCTTTCACGCCATCTTTCCAAATAGGACCCGAAAGATAAGAAATAAGGGTTCCAGATTCATTCATATCTGGTTCCGAGATACAAATTTCACCTTTTAACGCCTGTTCAAAAAAAGCCTTGCCGGAATAATTGGTTTTGTTGTCAATATCACTTATACCGTCGGTTCCTATAATATCTCCAAATTGATATCCAAAGTTAGAAACTTTATCTTCAAGAGAAGCTTTCACCCTATCATTAGGGACGCTTTCAGCAAAAAGAATATATTCTTTTCCTACACTTTCAATAACCTCTTTAAAGTTTGAAATTTTCATTTGCACAATCTCCGCGGCAAGCTCACCAATCTCGTCCATACTATCATCGGCAAGTTCCATAGTGCTGTCATAATTAAAATAAATGGTAACCCCGCCAATAATGATAAGCGACGCTGTCACAAGTATAGCCAAAGATTGTATCATTTTTGTCTTAATACTCTTAAAATTTTTAATACCGTTATCTTTCATAAATTAGCCACCTCTCTAAAATGCCAAAATAGTTATCCTTTATAGTATTATACAACTTTTCAAGGATTTTGTAAACAAATTAATAAATTAACAATAAAATAATTAATCCCAAATTTCTCACAAAAACACCGCATAAAAGGCAATAAAAACAATTTCGTGGAAAAAGTTTCATCTATTTTTCACAAACGCCTTAAAAATCGTTCTAACTTCTTCTTTAATCTCACCAGTAAGCCAAAGAGTCAGAACATATACAATCATTGCCATAAAAAGCATAGCGCACAAAGAAAAAAAGCTTCCACCCAAAAACGCTTTAAAAATAAATATAAAAACAGCCATAATAAAAGCGCTAGCCAATATTCTAATATAAGAAATCATTTTAACACTCCAGCGCATCTGACCTCTAGTCCCAGCTTTAGCCAGCAAAAAATAAACCAGAAAACCAATAAATGTACTAACCGCCGCGGCATAATACCCAAACAGCGGAACAAAAATAACATTAATCAAAATATTAACAATTCCGCCAATAAGGCTTCTATGAAAAATAGCCTTAGTATTAGCGTTAAGCTCCCAAGGTTTAATAGCATACTCTGTAAGCCCCAAAAGCATCATACCGGCGGCAACCCAAACCATAACGTTGTGGCCTTCCACATACTGACTCTCAAACAAAGCGGAAGCAGCCGTGTCTGAAATACAAAAAACGCCAGCCACAGCCGGAACGGCAATAAGCAGAAACATACGCACAGCATCCGAAACCAGCCCAGCGGATAGTTCCTTTTTACCCTCACTCCAAGTCCTCAATATAGTAGGATAACTTCCTCTCATAACAGCGGCGGAAAGCATTGTAAAAGCGGAAGCGACAATAGTATAGTTTGTCTGATAAATCCCTGCCTCTCCTTCACCTTTAAACCACGTAATAATATAGATGTCGGATTTATTCAAAACAGACGTGGCTATAAGATTTCCCATAAGAGGTATTCCATAAGCTTTAAGATTAGCGAGAATTTCAGGAGAACTTTTTTTAATATTAATATATCTGTAAATTTTAAGTTTAAAAATTCCAATAATGGAAGTTATTCCGTCAAATATAGCATAGCTTAAAAATATCCACTCAATTCTTTTACCAAAATTAACAGCAAGGATATAAATAAGAGCAATTTTACCCACAACAGAAAAAGCGGAAATAAACAAATTTGTTTTAGCCTTTCTTGTGGCGGCCAGCATAGCTATAACAAGCTGAGCGGTATTATAAGAAATAAACATCAAAAGCGCGAAAAAGAGAGTCAAAGGGGTATACACAGCCAAAAACTCATCAAAAGCGGAAAACCTTGTCAAAATAGTGTTAATAAGAATCAATCCAATAACGCCAAAAAAAACAACAATAATATTCACTTTAAGCCAGGCGGAAAAAACTGTTGTATAAAAATCCTCACATCGGTTTTCAATGTCATATTTGTTAATATATCTCAAAACCGACTGCACCAGCCATTGGATAGCAAACATAGCGATAGTAGTAACAGCGATATTAATATTGGAATACTGACCCATCTGTTCCGGAAGAAACAAATAAGACATAATAGAAACGGTCAAAATTCCAACTCCGCCCTCAATACCCTTTGCCAGCATATAAACAACGGTATCTTTTGCCATAGTTCCTTTTTTACTTGTTTGTTCAGACATAAGCTTTTCCTTTCCGACAAAAATTTTTATAGCAATCCAACCTAAAAATAACGTGAGTTCGACGAAAAATTATAGTGAAACTCAGCGAAACGTAGTTTCG
>CAOJPS010000078.1 GCA_948441255.1 uncultured Eubacteriaceae bacterium
CCGCAAAGAAATGCGGTCGGCGTAAGCCGATTTTTGGCGAAGCCAAAAACACTGACCAGCTTGCAGGGTGTGGGACAGCGTCCCACGGTTTTAATCCCCACTTAAAAATCAGCTTTCACACCAGAAAATACATAAGACATATTAAGCACTTTGCTCAAAATCTCAGAAGCGGCGTTAATAGTAAGAACATCAGCGCCATCCACCCTAGCCTCATCCAGTTTCCAGCTGTTATGTAAAGTCATATCCGGGTTAAGCACATATTTTAGAACAAGGGCGGCGTCATTCGCTGTAAGTATTCCATCTCCATCAGCGTCCCCCGTAATTTCAGCAGGACGATTTATCGTTTTATCAGTTGTTGTTTCAACTGTAACTTCTGTACTCATTGTGGTTTCCGTTGTCGCCTCTGTACTTGTCGTCATTGTCGTTGCTTCTGTTGTCACCTCTGTACTTGTAATTGTTGTCGTTTCCGTTGTTGTTTCTGTACTTGTAATTGTTGTCGTTTCCGTTGTTGTTTCCGTACTCGTCATTGTCGTTGTTTCATCATCTCCAATTACACTCAAACCGCTAAACTCTGAAGCTGAAAAATACGGAATAACAGAAACAGAATCCGACGAATCAGTAGCATACCCAACATACACTGTTTCAGGCAAATTATCAAACACAATTGTTTCAGGCTGTCTTACATCATTTTCCCAGTCCACACCGTCCTGTGATACATACAAATAAATTTTATTATCCTCTCTAACCATTCTCATATAAGGAGCAATAGGATAATTCTCACCACCGGAGGTATTCTCAACAAAATCTCCGTTTTTATCTTTAAAAAACCTTTCAGAAGACTTTTTACCTTTTTCCGTTCTTGTTATAATACGCTCATTTTCTCCATATTTAAGCCAGCCGTCGCTTATTACCGCCATTCGTGAGTCAGAATCAAGACTTTCTCTAAACATAAGCCCGTTAACCTGCAAATTCTCAAATTTAGGCACAGAGTCCACCTTAACTCGTATATCAAAATTACCATTAATTTTTTTATACAGATAAGAACACGAATCGCCATAATCCAATTTTCCCGAAGTTCCCGAACCATACAAAATATACTTTCCGTCCTCTCCGGCATAAACCCCGCCTTTTCCCTCAAATTTTCCCTTTCCTATTTCAGTAAACTCAAAGTCTTTTATCTCTCCGCCGTTTTTCTTAACATAAACTATAGCTTCAGTGCTTTGAGTTTTCTCTCCTTTTGAGTTATAGGCTCTGCTGGTCAAATAATGAGTTCCCGCCGAAAGAGAGATATTATCGTCAATTTCTACGGTTTTTCCATAATCTTTTATAAGCTCATTTCCGTCATAAAGTTCAAATTTCACAATTTCAGTATCACCATACGGCATAGCAACAGCGTGATAATTAATTGTCTCATTTTCAGATATCACGTCCCACATTCCTCGTTTAGGCGAATAACCGTTCACATTGTCAGTAATTCCCGCCGTAACAGGAGAAATAACTGTAATCATAGGATTTGTAGGATTTTCTCTCATTTCCGACCATTCGTTCACATAAGCTTCTATTAAAGTATAGCCTTTATATTCTCCCTCCGCGATAACATCGTTTTCCGCATAACTTGAAAGACCTTTTTCCGCAATCCACTCCTTAGGAATCTCAAACACTCTTTTTTCAGTAGTTTCGGCATTTATATCAATTCCGCCTCCAACCTCTTTTTCACTATTTATGACACGTCCTGTAAGATTTTTAACATCATTCACAATCCTAGCGTCTATAGCGTCCCTTTTAGGTATAGTAGCGCCGGCATTGGCCAAAACCTCCTCATAAGCTTCTTCAGCGGTTTGCGGCTTAATATTATATTCCCCAATATTTACGGGGGTGTCAAGAAGATTAGCGTAATCCGGATTTTTCAGACCCTTTTTATTATCCTCCGAAACAGCGCCGTCATTGTACACATAATTCCCACTCACATAAAAATCCCCTTTAATCTCATCAGGGTAGCCGTTTGAAAACTCAAAAATACGATTGCGTATAGAAGCCTTTGTAGACGGACCATAATTATAATAATTATGAGAATAATTCACTCTCGTGGGATTACGGCTTTTGTTATTAATAGAGTAAGGCTCTCCGCCATAAGCTGAATTAGTCTGCCCCCAGTCATAAATAACGTTATTAACAACCTCCGTACCGTTCATTTCTCTGTCAAGACGAGGGCTTCTGCTGTCGTGATGAGCTAAAAGGTTATGATGATAACCGGCGAAATCAGCGCCGAAAATAGCGCCGTATCCGTGAGCGCCTTTAATATGGCTGCTCATTCTAAGACTTTCACTGACAATAGTATTTTGTACAGTATAATAAGAACCGTGAGGCTTATCTTTTGATATAGCCTCATAAGAACCGCCGTAAAGCGTCAAAAGTTCGTCCACACCCCAAGACACACTGCAATGGTCAAAAATAATTCTCGTTCCAAAACGTCCTCCAAGTCCGTCAGGCTCGTCACCGCTTCTATCAGTCGGCCTTATTTTCAGATATCGTATAATTATGTCTTTAGCGCCGTCAATAGTTTCAACGTGGTATCCCGTCAAAGTAATTCCCTCACCGGGAGCTGTTTGAGCCAAAATAGTAGTATTGCTGGGAACGCGCAGTTTGCTTTTCAATTTAATAACCCCGTCCAAGTCAAATACAACAATTCTTCCGCTTTTAGAAACAGCGTCCCTAAGCGAACCCTTTCCACTGTCGTTCAAATTGGTAACGTGATAAACACTTATACTTTCATTTCCTCTAGCGCCTTTAGAATATTTTCCTCCGCCGACAGCCCCGGGAAAAGCAAGCGCCTGACTATCAGCTGTTTCCTCCGCCAAAGCAAAACCCGTTTGAAATGACATAGATATAATAACCGCCGTCATAAGAGCGGCAAACCGCTTTAACACTTTCATAATTAACCCTCCGCTATTATATAGTCAAATCACTTAAAAAGCTAAGTTCAGCGGCTAAAAATCATTTTCACTTTGTTAGCGTCAGTCGGCATAGGCTTCGACTATGCTCTCCTTCCGCTGCCTTATGAAAATAATTTTTATCTAGCTGAAAACGCCTTTTCAGCAGCTTTCTTTTGCTCCTTTTCAAGTGATTTGACTATAGTAATTACTCCATACTTTCTGTTTCCAGTTCATTCCCCAAATAATCCTTTACGTCAAAGAAAAGCCTATTCACCAAAACTCTAGCCTTATCCTCATATATTCTATAAGGGGTGTTCCCATCTCCCGGCAGAGTTTCCATTATAATTTTATCTTTAGAAACATTTTTAATATAAGGGGCATAATCTATAGCGTCCCCAACGGTCATATTTGTTTCCACGTTAGCCATAAAAATATCGACAAGCTCCTGAAAATTTGACAAAAGAGTTTCCATATTAGCTATTTTCTCGGCAAGGGCCTTTAAAAATACCTTCTGCATTTCTATACGCTGTATATCTCCGGTTACATATTGCCTAAAACGAACAAACCCCTGTGCTGTTTTTCCGTCCATTTTCTGAAATCCTTTTTTTATGTTTATATATAAATTCTGCGTTGGGTCACGATAATACATATTGCTTGGAACATCAACCTCAATCCCCCCGACAGCGTCAACTATATCCACAAAAGACTCAAGATTTACCTCAAAATAATAGTCTATATGAATATCAAGCAATTCCTCTATCTGCCTTGTAAGATACTCGTTTCCATATTCTCCCGCAAGACTGTGAACAGCGTTTATCTTCATACCTCCCGATGGTATTCTCCTGCCTTTTTCCCTAAGTTCAGTTCGGTTTTTCTCCGACATCTCAACATAAGTATCCCTAGGAATTGATATTGTGTTAATGGTATTTTTAATTTTATCAAAAGACGCCACTATTATAACGTCTGCGAGAGCCTCTCCCTTATCCACTCCATATACCGCGAAAACAGTTTTCGAGGGGATATCGTCTTCCAAAACCTCTTCTTCTTTATCTTCTTCCGCAAATTCCGAGGTAATTTCCGTTTCAGCGACACGTCTGCCAGAACGTAAAACAGAAGAAGCGGCGGCAAACACTATAAGCGCCAAAACAATCAACACCACAAGAATTATTATCACGGCAGTCAAAATTTTCTTTTGTTTATCCTGAGGCGAACCCATCAAAATATACCTCCTTATAATTTCTTTCAAAGCTCCATAGAAATATAGCAATCCCACTTAATAATATAATTGTTTCCATAAGTATATCAAATTTATTCTCATATATCAAGGAAAACACCCCTTTTATTGAAAATAAAAATTAATTTCGCAAAAAATATCGTTAAATATATTGACATTATTACTTTAAACTGTTAATGTTAAAGTGTGTAAAAATGTTGATTAACTCAATTTTATTAATCAGGGCATAACTGAAAACTATAATAAGCTGTCATTATATATTCAAAAAATTATTAAAAAATAATCAAAAACAGTTCAATTTTGTTTCATTTTTTATAATTTTCCGCGCGTATTTTAGTTTTCAAATACACTCTAACCAACAAAAAAATTTAAGAACAGGAGATACGATATGAAAAAAATATTATCAACTTTAATGATGTTAATTATGGCGTTTTCTTTTGCCGGCTGCGGCACTGAATCAGGAAACAATCCGTCTGAAACCGCTTCAAACGAAACAGCGGCAAATTCAGAAACCCCTCAAAATGAAACAAACGATAAAACCTATAACATAGGAATATGCCAGCTTGTACAGCACGACGCTCTCGACGCCGCCACAAAAGGTTTTCAAGACGCCTTAAAAGAATCTCTTGGAGATAAAGTCACTTTCGACCTCCAGAACGCTCAGGGCGATTCCCCAACTTGCGCCACTATAGTAAATCAATTTGTGGCAAATAACTGCGACCTTATACTAGCCAACGCGACAGCGCCGCTTCAGTCAGCGTCAGCATCAACCGACAGCATTCCTATCCTTGGCACTTCCGTAACCGATTATGGTGTAGCTCTTGGAATGGAAGAAGGCTGGAACGGAACAACAGGAGTAAATATTTCCGGAACTTCCGACCTCGCGCCTCTCGACAAACAGGCTGAAATGATAAAAGAATTGTTCCCCGATGCGAAAACCGTAGGGCTTTTATACTGTTCGGCGGAAGCCAACTCAAAATATCAGGTTGAGAAAATGAAAGAATATCTTGAAGGTTTTGGATACTCTTGTGAATTTTTCTCTTTTGTGGATTCTAACGATATAGCGGCAGTAACAACAGGAGCCTGCGACAAAAGCGACATAATTTATATCCCAACAGACAACACAGCGGCGTCAAATACAGAAGTTATAAAGAATATATGTCTTCCCGCGAAAAAACCGGTTGTTACAGGAGAAGAAGGAATATGCAAGGGCTGTGGAGTAGCGACATTATCAATAAGCTACTACGATATAGGCAAAAAAACAGGAGAAATGGCATATGACATTCTTGTAAACGGAGCTGACATTTCAAAAATGGAAATAGCGTATTCTCCAAATGTTGAGAAAAAATACAATCCGGAACTCTGCACAGAACTTGGAATCTCAATTCCTCAAGACTATAAAGCAATATCATAAAAACCCAAGCCCAACTTCATATTCAGTGTTTTTGATTTCACCAAAAATCGGCTTTCGCCGACCGCACTTCTTTGCGGCACCAAGTCAGTATTTCTGTATATAAAAAAATCGCGGCGGCGGCTTTGCCGCGATTTTTTTCAGCAAAGCGGCAGCTTTGCGTTATGGGTCAAGGGACTGGTCCCTTGCAGGGTGTGGGACAGCGTCCCACGGTTTTAAGGTCTTAAGGTTTTAAGTTAAACAGGAGGAATCTTAATGGATATAAGTTTATTATTAAATGCCCTTCCGGGTGCGGCGGCACAGGGACTTATATGGGGAATAATGGCAATCGGCGTCTATATTACATACAAAATATTAGACGTTGCCGACCTTACAGTTGACGGAACAATGTGTACAGGCGGAGCTGTAAGTATTATGATGATACTTTCAGGACATAATATATGGGTAAGCCTTTTGGTGGCATTCATAGCCGGTATGCTTGCTGGTCTTGTAACAGGTCTAATGCACACATTTATGGGCATACCAGCTATTTTGGCTGGTATTTTAACTCAGCTCGCGTTATATTCAGTAAACTTAAAGATAATAGGAAAATCAAATCAGGCAATAAACGTCAACAACTTCGATTTGCTTGTATCTCTCCGATATATAAGTGATGTTCCGCTATATCAAAACTCTATTTTCATAGGCATTCTTTTCATAATTGTAATAATAGCGGTTTTATACTGGTTTTTCGGAACAGAACTTGGATGCTCAATAAGAGCGACAGGCTGCAACCCAAATATGAGCCGGGCACAGGGAATAAACACAAATTTCAACGTGGTTTTAGGGCTTATGCTCTCAAACGGTCTTGTAGCCCTCTCAAGCGCCTTGTATTCACAATATCAGGGTTTCACTGATATCAATATGGGCAGAGGAGCGATAGTAATAGGTTTAGCTGCGGTAATAATAGGAAAAGTATTGTTTGAGAAAGTATTTAAAAACTTTGCTCTGCAGCTTTTAGGCGTAGCGCTTGGAGCGGTTATATACTATGTAGTGCTTCAGATAGTAATCTGGATAGGCTTTGACACTGACTTATTAAAATTGCTTTCAGCGGTAATCGTGGCAATATTCCTCGCCTTCCCCTATTGGAAGAAAAAATATCTCACAAAACCTTTAAAACAGGGAGGTAGCCAAAATGCTTGAGGTTAAAAATATATATAAAACCTTTAACGTAGGAACAATAAACGAAAAAAGGGCGTTAAACGGGCTTTCACTCACATTAAACGAAGGAGATTTCGTAACGGTAATAGGAGGAAACGGAGCGGGAAAATCCACACTTATGAACGCTTTGGCAGGCACTTGGCTCGTAGACAGCGGAAACATAATAATTGATGGAACAGACGTAACAAAAATGCCGGAATTTAAAAGGTCAAAATTTTTAGGAAGAGTATTTCAAGACCCAACAATGGGAACAGCGTCTACAATGGGAATTGATGAAAACCTTGCTCTAGCGGCAAGAAGAGGAAAAAGACGAGGACTAAGAATAGGAATAACAAAAGCCGAAAAAGAAAAGTATAAAAAACTTCTCTCCACCCTAGAATTAGGGCTTGAAGATAGATTAACTTCCAAAGTAGGATTATTATCCGGCGGTCAGCGTCAAGCCGTAACTTTGTTAATGGCATCTCTTCAAAGACCAAAAATACTGCTTCTTGACGAGCATACAGCGGCGCTGGATCCAAAAACAGCGGCAAAAGTGCTTGAAACCACAAACAAAATAGTTTCAAAAGACAATCTCACCACCCTAATGATTACACACAATATGAAAGACGCCATAGCAAATGGAAATCGGCTTATTATGATGAATAGCGGAAACATAGTGCTAGACATAAAAGGCGAGGAAAAGAAAAACCTAACCGTTGAAATTCTTCTCAAAAAATTTGAGGAAGTAAGCAACGAAACATTTGATAATGACAGCGCCTTGCTGAATATATAAAATACTCATAATACTTGACTAATATTGACTAATAAAAAAAGCGCCGTTTTAAGGGCTTAAAAATCCCTTAAAACGACGCTTTTCTCAAAACTCAAGTTTTTCGGCAGCCTCAAACTGCGGCGTAAATCCCAGCGCCTTCAAATAAGCGGTTCTAATTCTATCAAAATCATTTTCATCCAAATACCCCGGAATTTCAAGTATGGAAAGCATTTTTTGTTTAATCGGGCCAAGTTTTTTAACTTTTGGATTTTGCTTAAAATCAGGGAAATAATTATAAATACGGTCTTTCATAAATCTGTAAACTTCCGGCATAATCTCCATAGAATCAAATTTTGTAAATATTGTATGTATAGTGTTGGCATAAAAAAGCACAATAAACTCCGCCTCAAGTTCCTCATAAAGAGCCTCAAACGCTCCTCTCTTCTTAAATTCCTCAACTTTAAACACTTCCGCTTTAAGCCTGTCCAAATGGTGTGTTGAATTTTTTGTCATAATTGTAGAATTAACATTAATAAAATAATGATACATAATTCTGTCAACAATATACATATCTCTGGTATATAACCTCAAAACAGCCCCCCAATAATTATCCTCATAAGCCATATGCTCCGGAAACCAAACATTATTATCAAAAATAATATCTTTTCGATAAATAGCGGTATTAACGCTTCCAAACTCACCGTTATTTCCAACGTCAGGCGTATCGCCCACATACCAGCCGTTTCTGTTTTCAAACTCATAATACACATCTTTCTGATTATTGTTTACAACTCCATTTTTTCCAAAAAAAAGTTCTCTCATAAACTTGCCTTTTACAATATCATACTTTTTATCTCTAGTCTTTTCAAAAAGCTTTTCATACATATCAAGCTCAACCCAGTCATCCGAGTCAATAAACCCTATATATTCAGCGTCAGCGCACTGAATACCAACATTTCTCGCTCCTCCCTGGCGAAGATTTTCTTTATAAGAAACAACAACAATTTCCTTTGGAAAACGTTCCTTCCATTCAAGAAGTTTTTCCATAGTTCCATCTGTAGAAGCATCATCAACAGCAATAATCTGCAAATGTTCTATACCAATAGTCTGGTCCACCAGGGATTCAAGACATCTATCAATATAATCCCTAACATTATAGCAAGGAACAACAATACTAACATAAACATCTCTCTTTGTGCTATCTTTCAATATTTTCAAATCCTCAACATTATTCAAATCACTTGATTTAAAAGTTATTTCCATAACATCATTCCTTTCTCATCATAAAAACCTCACACCAATAATATCACATACCAGATTTTTTTACAATATTAAAACTTTAAAACCGTGGGACGCTGTCCCGCGGTTTTGCAATTTTTTAAAAATCATTTTTAAGACGTTGCCTTAATTTATTAATAGTATAAAGCATATAAATAAAATATAGAATTATTTCGGAGGGTTTGTATGAAAAAATTTTTTGTTTTGTGGCTTATTTTGTTTGTTTTATCGGGATTGTACGGCTGTGAAAACAAACAGGAAGATACCGCAATAAAAGAAGAAAACATCAAAGATAAAATCACAAATATGGAAAGCTTTTCTTGTACAGGCAATATAACAGCTATTTCCAATAAAGGTGAAAACAATTATAAGGTAAAATTAATCTGGAGAAAAGACGGAAAATATATAATAAAAACAGAAGAACCTGAAATACTTAACGGCAATATTATTTTATTTGACGGAAAAGGGATATGGCAGTATAATCCTAATATAAAAAGTAAAATCTCTTTCGATGGAGTTGGAGGAGAATTTAATGGTAAAAGCAAAATATTTGTTTCAGAATTTATGAAAAGCTATTTAAACGGAGGAAATTCTCTTGAGGAAGAAATTTATTTAAGCGGAAATAAATACCTAATACTTTACACTGACATTAATGGAGGAAAATATTTTGCGAAACAAAAACTTTGGATTAATTCAGACAGCGGCGTTCCAAACAAACTCGAAACATTTGATAATGAAAACAATATTATATTTTCCGCCGAATTTTCAGATTTTAAATTCAACGAAAAATTTGAGGATAAAATTTTTGAATCGGAAAATATTGGAGCCGGCTTTTAAGGAGGATTATTTATGGCGGAATACCAAAGAGTAACAGCGGAGATAAATCTCGACAATATCGCTCACAATGTAAAGGCTGTAAGAGAAATAATAGGAAATAACACAAAAATTATGGCTGTCGTAAAGGCTGACGCTTATGGTCACGGCGCTGTGGAAGTCAGCAAAACAGCGTTATACAGCGGAGCCGATTGGCTTGGGGTAGCCACTTGCGACGAGGGAATACAGCTTCGAAAAAACAGTATTTTTGTTCCAATTCTGCTTCTTGGCTATACGCCTGCCGCAAGGGTAGACGAAGTCGTTTTAAACGGACTTACACAAACAATTTTTTCCTATGAAACAGCAAAAGAATTTTCCGCGGCAGCGAAAAAACTCAAAAGAAGCGTCAACGTACATATAAAAATAGATACCGGTATGGGCAGAATTGGCTTCACCCCTTGTGAGGAAAGCATAGAAACAATTTTAAAAATTTCTATGCTTCCAGGTTTAAATATTACAGGAATCTACACCCATTTCGCTGAGGCGGATAAAAAGGATAAAACCTTTACATATGAACAATACAAAAAGTTTACATATATGACAGAAAACGTTGAAAAAAGACTTGGCATAAAAGTTTTAAAACACGCCGCCAACAGCGGAGCGATTTTAGAACTTCCCGATTTAAAACTTGATATGGTCAGAGAAGGAATACTGCTCTATGGGCTTTACCCCTCCAGCGAGGTTTCAAGAAATATAAACATACTGCCTTGTATGAGCATAAAATCAAAAGTAAGTTATGTAAAGGAAACAGAGGCTGGGGTCAGCATAGGCTATGGAAGAACATTTTTCACCAAAAGGAAAAGCGTAATAGCCACAATTCCCGTAGGATACGCCGACGGCTATTCACGGCTTTTAAGCAATAAAGCGTCTGTCATAATAAGGGGATGCACGGCGCCGGTAGTAGGAAATATATGTATGGACCAGTTTATGGCTGACGTAACAGATATAGACGGTGTTAAAGAAGGAGATTCCGTAATTCTTATAGGAGGGGACAGCGGAAACTTTATAACAGCCGATGAACTCGCCGAAATACAAGGCACAATAAGCTATGAGATTTTATGCGGAGTAGGAAGACGAGTGCCAAGAATATACATAAAGGGCGGCGAGATTATAAAAACTGTCAACTATGTTATATAAATTTTGTCATTTTCCCAGCCTTTACATATATAATTGACGAAAATTTTATTAGGTATTCAAGTATATTTAAACCTTTTACTGATGATAATATTATTATGGAAGCAAAGGCAATATTGCGTAATTATAATTATTCGATATTGCCCTAACAATATTTATGGAGAGTGAAAAATATGACCGTTAAAAGGGGAGATATATTTTATGCCGACTTAAGCCCAGTTGTAGGTTCGGAGCAAGGCGGAATAAGACCTGTTTTAATCATTCAAAACGACGTAGGAAACAGATATAGTCCAACGGTAATCTGCGCCGCCATTACATCTCAGATTAACAAAGCGAAACTTCCCACACATATAGAAATTGACAGCTGCAAATATCCGCTTGTCAGAGATTCCGTTGTTTTGCTCGAACAAATCAGAACAATAGACAAAAAAAGACTCAGAGAAAAAATAGGGCATTTAGACTCAACTGTTATGAAAAAAATTGATAAAGCGCTTTTTGTCAGTATTGGGCTATGAGTACATATATTATTATAAACACCCATATAAACTGACAGTCCCAGCGATTTACAAAAATCTCACATGGTCGTTTCATAAATTAAAACCGTGGGGCTTTGCCCCACACCCCACAAGCCTTTA
>CAOJPS010000079.1 GCA_948441255.1 uncultured Eubacteriaceae bacterium
TGCCTAAAAAAATTTTGAATATTTTATTGATATGGTTAAAATTTTATGGTATAATTTTCTATACAGGAGATATGTTAAATACATATTAAATATTTTTATTCTAAGGAGGATTTGTCAATGGGTAAAATTGTTACTATGGGTGAAATTATGTTGAGGTTATCTACACCCGGCAATGAGAGATTTATTCAGGCTACAGAGTTTGACATTAATTATGGAGGCGGCGAGGCCAATGTTGCCGTTTCTTTAGCTAATTATGGACATGACGCTGAATTTGTTACGGCTGTTCCCGCTAATCCTATTGGTGAATGCGCTATTGCCGCTTTGAGAAAATACGGCGTTGAAACTAAACATATCGCTAAATGCGGCGACAGACTTGGTATTTATTATTTAGAAACAGGCGCTTCTATGAGAGCGTCAAATGTTGTTTATGACAGAGCTAATTCTTCCATTGCTACAGCTTCAGCTGACAAGTTTGATTTTGACGCTATTTTTGAGGGCGCTGACTGGTTCCACTTTACTGGTATTACACCAGCTGTTTCTGATTTGGCCGCGGAGGTTACAGAAGCTGCTTGTAAAGCGGCTAAAGCTAAAGGTGTTACTGTTTCTTGCGACCTTAACTTCAGAAAAAAATTGTGGAGTTCGGAAAAGGCTCAGAAGGTTATGACTAATCTTATGCAGTATGTTGATGTTTGTATCGGAAACGAAGAAGACGCTGAAAAAGTTCTTGGATTTAAACCAGGAAATACTGATGTTACAAGCGGTGAGCTTGAAATGGCGGGATATGTTGACATATTTAATCAAATGTGCGATAAATTTGGTTTTAAATATGTGATTTCTTCTTTGAGAGAATCTTTCTCTGCTTCTCATAATGGCTGGTCGGCTTGTATTATGGACGGTAAAACAAGAGAATTTTATCGTTCTACAAGATATGAAATTAATCCTATTGTTGATAGAGTTGGCGGCGGGGATTCTTTTGCCGGCGGTCTTATATGCGGTCTTATGGACGGCAAAGATATGAAAGCCGCTCTTGAGTTTGCTGTTTCAGCTTCAGCTCTTAAACATACTATACCAGGAGATTTCAATCTTGTTACAAGAGCGGAAGTTGAATCCTGCGATGGTTCAGGAAGAGTTCAGAGATAATTTGTCGTATTGAGTGAAAATTAAGGCAAGTCGTTACCTGACAATACTTATAAAGGTTGTTATAGGTTGGGACTTGCCTTATAATTTTAATATTTTAAATGGAGGTATTATTTTTATGAATATGGAAGTTAGATATTCAAATCATTTTGAAGACGTTAAAAAATATGATACAGAGCAGCTTAGAAAACACTTTCTTGTTGAAGATGTTTTTGTTCCCGGTGAAATTAATCTTGTATATAGCCATAATGACAGAATTATTTTCGGAGGTATTGTTCCTTTGGAAAAGCCATTGAAACTTGAGGGAAGTAAAGAACTTGCCAGTGACTATTTTCTTCAAAGACGTGAACTTGGCGTTATTAATATTGGCGGAGATGGTGTTATTACTATTGATGGAAAAGCTTATGAAATTAATGGACGTGACGGAATTTACGTTGGTATGGGCGCTAAAGATATAACTTTTGAGGCGAAAGACCCTAAAAATCCTCCTAAATTTTATATGAATAGCGCTACCGCTCACAAAACATATCCTACTCTTAAAATTGGTTTTGATGACGCTAATCATAGACCTATGGGTTCTTTGGAAGACTGTAATAAGAGAACTATTAATCAGTATGTTCATCCTGAGGTTTTGAAAAGACTTGACCCAAATGGCGCAAGCTGTCAGCTTGCTATGGGTATGACTGTTCTTGAACCTGGTTCTAACTGGAACACGATGCCTTGTCATACTCACGAGAGAAGAATGGAAGTTTATTTGTATTTCAATTTTGATGAGGATAACGTTGTATTTCATATGATGGGTAAACCTGATGAGACAAGACATATTGTTATGAAAAATGAACAAGCTGTTATTTCTCCCAGCTGGTCAATTCATTCGGGCGTTGGTACAAAGGCTTATACATTTATTTGGGGTATGGTTGGTGAAAATCAAGAGTTTGATGATATGGACCATTGTAAAACCGGAGATTTGAAATGATTTTTTGAGTATTTTAACAGATTGAGTAAGTATCCGCCTTTTAAACGGAGGGTACTTACTCTTATATTTAGTGGAATGTAAAGGCGATTTATTTGCTGTTTGTTAGAAAGTGTCAGTAGTTTTTGACAGGATATAAAATTAAAAATGAAGAGGGTTATTATATGGAAAATATATTAAAGAATTTTTCTATGGATTTTTTTAGACTTGATGGAAAGGTTGCTATTGTTACAGGCGGAAATTCTGGTATTGGTCAGGGATTTTCTGCTGCTCTCGCTAAAGCTGGCGCGGACTTGCTTATTACAACTCACAGCGATAGAAATAATGATGAAACTAAACAGCTTATTGAATCGGAAGGCAGAAAAGTTATTTTTTGCCAGGCTGATTTGGATAAACGAGAAGGAATTACAAAAGTTATTGATACAGTTATGAAAGAGTATGGGAGAATAGATATTCTTGTAAACAACGCCGGTATTATTAAAAGAGCACCTATTCTTGAATATAAAGACGAAGATTGGGTTAATGTAATTGACACAAATCTTCATTCAGTTTATTATATGTGTCACGAGGCGTCTAAAATTATGGTTAAACAAGGCGGAGGAAAAATTATAAATATTGCTTCTATGCTTGCTTTTCAAGGCGGTAAATTTGTTCCATCCTATACCGCTGCCAAACACGGTGTTGTTGGTATAACAAGAGCGTTTGCCAATGAGCTTGCCTGCGAAAATATTCAGATTAACGCAATTGCTCCTGGATATGTGGCAACAGCAAATACTGCTCCTATTCGTGCTGATAAAGAAAGAAATAATGAGATTTTATCAAGAATACCTGCCGGAAAATGGGCTGAACCATATGATTTAATGGGTGGAGTTGTTTTTCTTGCAAGCCGCGCGTCTGATTATATAAATGGGCACGTTATGGCTATTGATGGAGGCTGGCTTGTAAGATAAGTATAAAAATTTTATGAGTTTTTGGGAATAGGCTGTCGCGTTAAGGGAATTTAATATAAGGTATAGTTATTTTAGAATTTATTATATACTATATCTTATATGTATTCTGTTTAGTGCGACAGCCCTTTCATTTTAATTTTTGGGGAAATTTTTATTGTAAAGGAAACATCGACAAATTAAAAAATTATTTTTAACGTGAGTTCGATGAAAATTTATAACTAATGGAACCTTTTTCTATCGCAAAAAGGTTCCAAACCTCCAAAAATGCTCTTGAAGCGTTAAAAACCTTGAGGTTTCACCTCAAACTCCACAAACTTTTTGAAAAAAGTTTAACAAAAACTTTTGTGCGAAACTATGTTTCGCTGAGTTTTACTGTAATTTTTCATCGAACTCACGTTATTTTTTATATCTTTTGTGCGGTGTTTCCTAAAACATTTTATACATTGGGAGGAAATTTTTATGAGAATCGTTGAAAAAAGTTTGTTATTTATTTTTTTTATCATAGTTTTTCTTTTGCCAGGCTGCGGGAAAAGCAGCGATATTTTAGAAAGAATTAATTATATGGAAACTTCAAAATCAAGTGATGAATTGTCTGATTTTAAATTTGATAATATTATGATTTATTGTTCACCAAGTCTTGAAAAACCTGTTTTTGAAATTAAAAATATTTTTGAGGAAAAAACAGGTTGTGAAGTTCAAGTAAATGTGACGACAAAAGAGAAAATGCAAAGACAAATAAAAAATTCTAAATACGGAGAATTGATTATTACGGATGCTAAAACCGATTTGGACGATATTTACAGATATATCGAAGATAAAAAGGAAGTCGCTTCTCATAAACCTGTTTTGGCTGTTAAAAAAGGCGAGTTTCCAGAAGCAAAAAATTTAGATGATTTGATTGAGGAACATATTGTTTTTTTGAATTGTGGTTTAGACACGGGTATTGGAGATATTTCTCATAGATTTTATGATAACAATTCAGATGAGTATATTTTTAGTTATGTGGATAATATTAAGGAAAGTGAAATTTATAATGCTGTTTATGAATATGAAAACAGCGCCGCTATTGTTTGGAAAGAAAGCAGCGCTGATGAAGAGGTTGATATTATTGAGATTGATGAACTGAATGAGTTGTCTTCGTCAATAATGCTTGGAAAGCTAAAGGTATCGGAAAATGACGAGGCTGTTTTTGAGTTTGTGCAATTTTTTAATTCTGATGAGGCAAAAGAAATTTGGATGCGGAATGGATATGACGTTAAAAATTTTTAAATTTTTTTCTAATCTTTTTCTAATAATCGATTAATATTATTTTAAAAATAAAATTTTATAATTCTTGTAAGATAAAAAGTTGAGGAAGAAATATAAAAATTATTTTTGCAAGTCAACAAAAGTAAAACATAGTTCATAATATTATGCCGATTGATGATAATAAGGTAAATACCACATAATAAAGTAATAAAAATAATTTTTTGATTTGTCAGTATTGCCTTAAAGATGGTGATATTTAATCATCGTTTATGTAGATTGTTGACTATAAATATTAATTGAGATAGGAGAGATTAGATGAAAAAGAAAAAAATACTTAAAACAGTAATTTCAGTGGCAATAGTTTTAGTTGTTTCTGTTGGAGGTTTTTTAACTTACAGACATTTTGCCGGGGGTGAGCCTGAAATGCCGCCTGTTGACAGAAATAAGGGTATGTCAACTGTTGAGAGGGGGGAAATTAGAGAATCTATTACAGCTTCTGGCGTTGTTGCTCTCGCTGATGAATATGAGGTTTATGCGGAAGGTGAAAGCAATATTGTTAAAGAATTTCTTGTTGATGAAGGTGATAATGTTAAAGAAGGTCAGGTTCTTGTCAATTATGATGTTGAGGATAAAAAAGAAGAATATGAAAATAAAATAAAAGAACTTGAAATTAATTTGCAAAATGAAAATATGAATTTACAAAGTATAGCTCTGCCTTTGAGCGATACTGAAAAAAAAGAACTTGAAAACAGTATTGCGCAGGCGGAAAAAACAGTTTATGATTCTAAAGTTAAAATTGAGGATTATACAAACAGCATAAATAAACAACAGACGGTTATTAATACCGCTCAAAGAAACATTGAAAATTCTCAAAGAAATATTGACAACGCTAAAAGTGATTATGAAAAAGCTCAAAAAACAGTCAGTGACAATAAAGAACTTCTTGACGCTGGAGCTATTACTAGGCAGGAATATGATAATTCTGTTGATGACGCTAAAAAAGCTTCAGATACATATGATGACGCTGTTCAGGCATATGACGATGCTGTTCAGGAACTAAATGACGCTAAAACGGAACTTGGTAATATAGAAAAAGACAAGGTATCAGATGAGTATACCCTTAAAAATGCTGAACTTAGTTTAAGCCTTGCTCAAACTAAACTTAAAAACTCAAGCAATCCTATGGCCGACAAAGAAACCCAAATTAAATATAAACAACAGCAAAATCAAATAGCTCTTACTCAAAATTCTTTGAATGAATATAAAAAGAAGCTTTCAGAACTTGTTTATTCTACTTCAAGTATGGTTGGCGGACTTGTTACAGAAATTTGTATTGATGAGGGAACTTATACCGAAGAAAATACAGTTATGCTTAAAATAGCTGATTTTAACAGCCTTATTGTTCAAGCTTCTATAGCGGAGTATGACGCGCCTAGTATTGAACTTGGCCAAAGTGTTGTTATGACTACTGACGGTATTGAGGGAAAAACTTATACAGGAAAAATTATTAAAATTAATCCAAGCGCAAGTGCCGAATCTACAAATATGGGTTCTGAAACAGTTGTTCCGATTGAGATTTCTGTTGATAATCCTGACGGTATTTTAAAACCTGGATATAATCTGGATTTAGAAATTATTACGGCGGATAAAAGTGATGTTTTGGTTATTCCTACAGCATCGGTCGCAAAAGATTCTGAAAGTGATGAATATTATGTTTTTACTGTTGGTAATGACCAAAAAATTAAGAAAACACTTGTAAACATTGGTATTTACGGTGATACTTCTACAGAGATTACAGGAGGTCTTTCAGAAGGAGATGAAGTTATTTCTACTGTTTCAAGCGAAATGAAAGACGGTATGGCAGTTATGGAAGCTATGGCTTTGTCGAATGGTTCATCATCAGATAGAAGTAAAAATAATGATGAACAAAATGAAGGCGGTATTATGTTTGGCGGCGGAATGGGCGGTGGCCGTAGCGGCGGTGGATTTGGCGGCGGCCCTGGCGGAAGATAGTTCAATGATTTTAAAGAGGTGAATTTTGTGAGTAAGATTATGATTCAAATTGAAAATTTAAAAAAATATTATACTCAAGGCACACTTCAGGTTAAAGCGTTGGACGGAGTTTCCCTGAGTGTTAAAGAGGGTGAGTTTGTTTCAATTATGGGTTCTTCTGGCTCGGGCAAGTCTACTATGATGAATGTTTTGGGATGTCTTGACAAACCGACAGACGGAGTTTTTTTTCTTGATGGTATAAATGTCGCTGAACTTAAAGATTCGGGTCTTGCTGAGATAAGAAATAAAAAAATAGGGTTTGTTTTTCAGACATTTAATCTTCTTCCTAAACTTTCCGCACTTGAAAATGTTGAGCTTCCTATGGCTTATATGGGAGTTGCCATTAAGGAAAGACATAGAAAGGCATCGGAGGCTCTTGAAAAGGTTGGGCTTGGCGAAAGAATGAAACATAAACCTAATGAACTTTCGGGAGGACAGCGGCAAAGAGTTGCTATCGCAAGAGCTTTGGTTAATGAACCGAGTATTTTGCTTGCCGATGAACCTACTGGTAACCTTGACAGTAAATCTACTTTTGAGATTATCGATATATTTCAAAAATTAAATGATGAGGGTGCTACTATTGTTATGGTTACACACGAACCGGACGTTGCTCAATATACTAAAAGAATTGTTACTTTTAAAGACGGAAAGGCAATTTCTGATGAGTTGGTTAAAAACAGAGTTTTTGCGGAGGAGGAAATGAAATGAGTATTTTTGAAAATATTAAATCCGCTTTTAAAAATGTTTTCTCTAATAAAATGAGAACTTTTCTTACAACTCTTGGTATTATTATTGGTATTGCTGCTGTTATTGCTATTACATCTGTGGGAAATGGAAGTCAGGCTCAGATTACTGAACAATTTGATAGTCTGGGCGTTGGCAGAATTACTGTTAGTTTGAGAAGCAATAGTCCGAGAAATATGGTTACCGCTGACGCTTTAACTTATAATGATTATGAACAACTTAAAGAAATGGAGGGGATAAAATCAATTTCTCCGATTTATAACGGAAATAATGCTTCTGTTAAACTGCTTAATCCTAAAGAAACAAATAACGCTTCAATTACGGGTGTTACTCCTGATTATCAAAGTATTATGTCACCCACAATATTGTATGGAAGATATATAAATGATTCGGATGTTGAGGCCAAAAGTAAGGTGGTAGTTATTAATGATACTACCGCTGAAAAAGTTTTTGGATATTCCAACGAAAATGTTATAGGTGAGAAAATATCAATAAAAACTTGGCAGGGTAGTTTTAAATATACTGTTATAGGTATTTCTGAAAACGGAGACGCGAAAACGGAAAGTCTTTATGAAAACGAATATCCCGAAAGAATGGTTGTTCCAATTACTTCGGCGTTTAGATTGTTTAACAGAAAAACTGTTTCAAGTATAGCGCTTGTGGCGGAAGACCCGGATAATGCTGATAGTTTGTGTTCGGAAATTACTAATAAGCTTAGCGAAATTCATAAAAACAGTGATAAGTATACAGCGGAAAGTGCCGCTGAACAAATGGACGCAATGAATGAGGTTACTGGAACAGTTACTATGCTTATAAGCGGAGTTGCCGCGATTTCTCTTATTGTTGGAGGTATAGGGGTTATGAATATTATGCTTGTAACTGTTACAGAGAGAACAAGAGAAATAGGCATAAGAAAATCTATCGGAGCTAAAAATAAAGACATTATGCTTCAGTTTGTTGTTGAGGCGGTTATTCTTACGGGAATAGGAGGTATTCTTGGAGTTTTGTTTGGCTGGATTTTTGGTATGATTGCCGGCAATTTAATGGGAGTTTCAAGCGTTGTTTCTGTAAATTCTGTTTTAATGGCTGTTGTTATATCTACGGCAATAGGAATTATTTTTGGGGTTTATCCTGCCAGAAAAGCCGCTTTGCTTGATCCTATTGAAGCTTTGAGGTATGAGTAATGAATTTGAGGTGATTGTATGAAAGCTGATAAAGTTTTAATTATAGAGGACGAGGTTAAACTTTCTCGTTTTGTTGAGCTTGAATTAAAACACGAAGGTTATGAAGTTTTTGTTGCTAATGACGGAAGGACAGGACTTGATAAATTTTATGAGGAAAAACCTGATATTGTTCTCCTTGACTTAATGCTGCCAGAATTAAGTGGAATTGAGGTTTGCAGAAGAATAAGAAAAAACTCAAAAGTTCCTATTATTATGCTTACGGCAAAAGGCGAGACAATGGATAAGGTTTTGGGTCTTGACAGCGGAGCTGATGATTATGTTACAAAGCCTTTCGCTATTGAGGAGGTTTTGGCGAGAATGAGAGTTGCTCTTAAAAGAGTTAAAAGTTTTTCTGAAAATACAAATTCTGTTTTACATCTTAAAAATTTGACTATTGATATTTCTAAAAGGGTTGTTAAAGTTGATGATGATGAAATTGAATTGACTAAAAGAGAGTTTGATTTGCTTTATTACTTGGTAAAAAATAAAAATATAGTTATCACAAGAGATCAGATTTTAAATAATGTCTGGGGATATGATTATATAGGTGAAACAAATGTGGTTGATGTTTATATTAGATATATTAGGACTAAAATTGATGATAAATACAATACAAAGTATATACATACTATAAGGGGCGTAGGTTATTATGCGAAAGATGAGGAATAAATTGAAGACTTTAAAAGATATTAATTTATCTATCGGCAGTAAAATAACTTTGCTTTACGCTATGGTTTTTTCTGTTTCATTTATATTGCTTACAGCTTTTATAATGCTTAATACTTGGTATTATTATGAAGATGTTTCAAAAAGTGAACTTTCGGAAACATTGGATGAAGTAATTGAATATATAAAAGCGGGAAATTCTATTGACAATGATAAAATTTCACAGCTTAATCCAAATAAAAATGTTGAGATAAGAATTTTTGTTTCCTCAGAGGGAGATAATTTTGATATTATAAGTAAGTCTTATGGAAATATTTTGCCTCCCAATCCTAAAAGAGAGGATTTTGAGATTAAGGAAGGTATGAAAGCGAAATATGAAAATAAAACTTTCCGCGGCGTCCCATATATGTCAAGAAAGAGTAAAGTGGAGTATGGCGGTAAATTGTATTTTGTGGATGTTTTTAGGACAAATGAAAGAGAACATAATATTTTGAAAGGGTTTGGAATTGTATTTATAATAGCTAATATTTTAGGAATTATAGCGTCTTTTGGAATAGGGCGATTTATAAGTAAAAAAATACTTAATCCTGTTTCGGAAGTTACGAAAGCTGCTGAAAGAATTAGCATTAATGATTTAAGTCAGCGTATTAATGTTCCTGCTTCTAATGATGAAATTTCAAATTTGGCGTCTACTTTTAACGATATGATTGAAAGACTTGAAATTTCATTTGATAAACAAAGACAATTTATTTCAAACGCTTCTCACGAGCTTAAAACCCCTATTTCTGTTATACAGGGATACGCGAGTCTTATTGACAGATGGGGAAAAAGTGACCCGGAAATTTTGCAGGAATCTATAGATTCAATTAAAGATGAAACGGAATATATGTCCAATTTGATTAAAAAACTTTTATTTCTTGCTAAAAATGAATTGAATCAGATAAATGAGCAAAAAAATAAATTATCTCTTAATAATGTTGTTTCGGAAGTTGTAAAGGAAACTTCGGTTCTTGATATCAAAGGAAAAATTGATTTTGTTGAGAAAGAAGATGTTTTTATATTAGGTGATTTTAATCTTATTAAACAGCTTTTGTGGATTTTTTTTGAAAACGCTGTTAAGTATTCTGATAAGGATTTTATCAAAATTATTTTTGAGGTTTCTTCTGATGATGTATTTGCTGTTTTAAAAATATCCGATAATGGTATTGGTATTGCTAAAGATGATATTAATCATATATTTGACAGATTTTTTAGAGTGGATAAATCTCATAACAGCAGCATACCAGGAAATGGGCTTGGTCTTTCTATAGCTGAAATGATTATAAGGCAGCATAAGGGAAAAATTGAGGTTTTAAGTGAAATTGGCAAGGGAACAGAGTTCATTATAAAGTTTCCTAGAGTTTGAAAG
The DNA here is from genome assembly GCA_948441255.1 of uncultured Eubacteriaceae bacterium. Lineage (GTDB taxonomy): Bacteria > Bacillota > Clostridia > Lachnospirales > CAG-274 > MGBC114079. The sequence goes on from CAOJPS010000079.1 coordinate 10,402, forward strand.
TAACGCAAATAATTTTGTGATATTTGTTTAGATTGGCGGTGGTAATATGAAGGTTACATTAATTTTGATGTGTGTTATATTGTTTACTGGTGTTTTTAATATGGAAGTTTTTTGCGGTGATAATTCAGAATCTGATAGTATAGATATTTCAAACCTTACTGTTGATGACGCTTTTGAAATAGCGGTAAAATATAACAGAGAAATTATAAATTTGGAAGAGGATTTTCCTTTTTTACAAAAAGATTATGATGAAGCTAATAAAGATTTGGGATTAGACCCTGATATATACGCTGATGAATATAACTCAATGAAAGTGCGGATTGCCGAACTTAAAAATAGTCTTGATAATTATGACGAAAATATTGAGCAAACAAAAGATATTTTGAAATATAATATTACAAAACTCTTTATTGATATTATTAACGCTGAAAATGAGCTTGAATTTGAGGAAAAGAATATTTCTCTTTTAAAAAAAGAATTGGATTTTTCTGAAATTAAGTATCAAAAAGGTATTTTAAGTGAAAATGAGTTTAATGCAGCTAATATTGAATATTTAAAAAAATATAGTGAATTGGAAAACAAAAAAATAGATTTTAATAATTTATTTATTGACCTTAACAAAGTTCTTGGAATTGATTTATTAAAACAATATTCTGTTTCCGTGGATTTGATGTATGATGAAATCGGCAATGTTGATATTGATGAAAAATTGTATAATGATTTTGAAAATAATTTTAGTTTGAAAGAACAGAAACAAAATCTTGAGATTTCGAAATATGAGTATTCAACTTATGATGAAAATACATCATATTTGGAAAAAGTGTCTAAAGAAAATGATATTCTTTCTAAAGAAAGAAATATTAAAGAATCAGAAAAAAATTTTGAGGAATCGCTGAGTAAGATTTATAAAGATATTTTGAACAAAGAGACAATAAATAAAAAATATGAAGATCGGAAGAGCACACGTCTGAACTCCAGTCACAAGTCCAAATCGCGTTTG
>CAOJPS010000080.1 GCA_948441255.1 uncultured Eubacteriaceae bacterium
TTATATGATAATATAGAATTATATTTTAAAAGTGAAAATACAAATAATGATTTAGGGCAATACCGCACAATTATAATTTCACAGATTTTGCTGATATTTTCCATTACTTTGTCAAAATCTCTTAACATAGGCTCCGACTATGTTTGCGAGCTTTTTCCTTGTACTGAAAAATATCATCTAAAATCTGTTTTATTGAATTATGCGGTATTGCCTTAACAATAAAATTTAATGACTAAGCAAACATCACATAATTGAATAAAAAGATTTAAAAAGGATAATTGTTTGATATTGCCTAAATTATACTTTATTTTACTTCATAAACCTTTAAATTACTGTATTCAGCTTTAAGAGGCGCCATTTGTCTAAAACCGATTTTTCCTCCGCCAATATGAGTTCCGTATGTATGTTCATTGTCACAAAAATTAAAAATATGAAGATTATCAATATAAAAATCAATATTATTATCTATCTTTGAAATTTTTAATTTATAGGGACCTTGGCAGTCATCAACATCAGGAATGGGGTCAGCACCTTGAGAAACCAGATAAAACCCTTTGCTTTTTCTGAGATTACATGTATGAAACCGGCGTTCTTTATCCCATTTTCTTCTGAAATATGATATATGAAAAGCATTAATGTCACCGCTGTGATATTGCTCATAGCGTCCATCACGAGGATTTAATTTTTTATCAAATATATCTTCTCCGTGTATCCCTCTGGCACCAAAAAACATTATTGCAAGTCCTGGCTCAATAACAGGTCTAAATTCCCATTCAATAATAATATTATCAGGAAAATTTATTGGACACCAAAACACAAAATTTGATTTTTCTTTTATACTTGCGTCAATTGCATTCGTCATATACATTTTTTTGTTATCAAAGTAAATGCTTGGAGAGCCTTCAGATACAAAATCTTCTATATCTTTTTCGCATGAAAGTGAATTATTATAAATTAAGTTTTTTTGATATTTCATAATTAAAACCCTCCTGAATTTATTTTATGATTTTATTATATTTTTCCATAGAGTAACTGTCAATAAAATTTTTCACAAACATCTTAGGAAACACCGCACAAAGATGAAATAAAGATAATTTTACGAAAAAATACGCTCCAAGCAGGATTAAAAACCCACACTTCCGCTAAATTTTTTTGCCGCTCACGCTAAAATTATTTTTATATTTGAATTATGCGGTATTTCCCTTAAAAATTTTTATGTCATAAATACGGCAGAATATAGTTATATATATCCCGCCGCTTGTATCAATTATTTGAATGCGTCTTTAAAAAATGTTTCAAGCTTATCAAAAGGAATAATGTCCATTTGGTCATACAAATCTGTATGAGAAGCTTCTGGAATAACCATAAGCTCCTTGTTATCTCCTTTGAGAAGTTTATATGCGTCTTGACTGTACATTAAAGAATGTGCTTTTTCTCCGTGTACCAAAAGAACAGCGCTTCTGATTTCAGGGGCATACTCAAATAATCTCATATTCATAAGAGAACCGCTTGCGGTAGCTGTCCAGCCATTATTTGAATTACCGCAGCGAGGGTGATAGCCTCTTTCTGTTTTATAATAGGCTATATAATCTTTTAAATATTGAGGAGCGTCCGCAGGAGCTTCTTCTGGAAGACCGCCTCCAGCTGTATAAGTTCCAGATTTATAAGCCTCTGTTCTTTGATTATTGTAAGCTACACGAGCCTCATATCTGCCGTTTTCATCAACAGAATCAAAATAACCAAGAGCTGTATTACGGCTCATATCATACATAGTCATTGCCGCCGTCGCCTTTATTCTGGTATCGAGCGCCGCTGTTTGGAGAGCCATACCACCCCAGCCGCATATTCCGATAATCCCAATTTTTTCAGGGTCAACATTTTCCTGAGTAGAAAGAAAATCAATAGCCGCCTGATAATCCTCAACGTTAATATCCGGTGAATTGAATGCTCTTGGATAACCACCGCTTTCTCCAGTAAATGATGGGTCAAAAGCTATAGTAAGAAAGCCTTTCTTTGCCATTTCCTGAGCGTAAAGACCAGACGCTTGTTCTTTTACCGCACCAAAAGGACCACATACCGCAATCGCTGGAAGTTTACCTGTATATTCTTTTGGTTCATAAAGGTCAGCTGCCAAAGTAATTCCAAAATGATTTACAAATGTAACTTTCTTATGGTTCACTTCATCGCTGAGCGGAAAAACCTTATCCCATTCGTCTGTGAGTTTAATTTGTTCCATATGAATTGTCATATCTTTCATACTTCCATAGTCTACCATGTTATATACCTCCGATTTTGTTTGCTCATTTTGATTTGTCTGATTTTCTGTTTGTAAATTTGTCTCATTTGCCTGAGTTATTGTTTGATTTTGTGCGTCACACCCTGTTGCCATAAGAACAGCGGACATAAGTAATCCTGATAAAATTTGTTTTTTAAACCTTTTCATTATAATTCATCCTTTCTCAATAATTTTTATTATCCTCTTTATCATAAATTGATTTGATAACTACCGCTGGAACGCCTGCGGCTACGCTGTCAGGCGGTATATCTTTAGTTACGACAGCGCCTGCGGCTATTATGGAATTATCGCCTATAGTTACACCTCCCAAAATAGTTACGTTGGCTCCCATCCACACATTTTTACCAATGACAATAGGTTTCGGAATCATACTGCCTCTCTTTTCAGGGATAAAATTATGGTCAAGAGTAGCGAAAACAGCTTTATGTCCTATTAAAACTCCATCACCTATTGTAATTCCTCCCTGGTCTTGAAAACAGCAGCAGGAATTAATAAATACATTTTTACCTATATTTATGTTTTTGCCGCAGTCTGTATAAAATGGAGGAAAAATTCTAAAGGTATCATCAACGGGTTTTCCAATAAGTTTTGAAAAAATTTCGCATATTTCCTCCGGCGTATGATAAGAACCATTAAGCTCTGAAGTTATTTTTATAGCATCCTGACTTAATTCACTCATATACTTATGAATTTCCCCTCCACCCTGTATAGGAAGTCCTGAGTTTACGTGATTTAAAAATTCATTAATATTCATTTTACCCTCTCCTTTGATTAATTTGATAAACTAAATAATCAAGGCAATTTATGCTTTTTTCTATTCTGTGCAAATTATCAAGCAACTTTTTTCTCTGTTTTAAAAGTAAATTTAATTCATCTTTCGTTTTTTCTGATTTTGAAAAACCTATAAATTTTGATATCGTGTCATTATTACAGCCTGCGTCTTTTAAGTTTTGAATTAAATCTTCTTCAGAAATATAAATTTGCATATTATCAACCTCTTTAATCTTTTTTGGAAACACTAATCTAATGTTATCAAAAATAATTTTTCAAATTCAAAATTTGTACTATCGGGTCATTTTTCTTTGAAAAATAATCCTAACGTTTAATTTTTTGAAAAATTATTTTTGATTTTTAAATTAATTAGTGTTTCCTTTGCTTATTACAACAATTTTGTTTTCCCAGCCCTCAAGTACAGGGTTATTCTCAACAGCCGATACAAAGTCATCACTGTAATCAAAATATCCTATCTTTGTGTATTCTTCGCTGATTTCAGCGTCTTTGTAGAACAGCACAATTCTGTTAGGCTCCGCAAAATAAACTTCTCCAGCATTTTCAGAAGTTATTGTCTCAGGATTTTGGGGAATATTATAGCTTGATGGAATATCATAATATTGCATAACTTCCCAGTTTTCGTAATCATCAAAATGATAAATAGGAAGTCTTAAATCGCCGGTTCCCACAAATCCGGCTATTGTAGCTGAAGTTTCATTGTCATATAAATGAAGCGTAAAAGGACTTCCGTTATCTCCAAAGGAAACACTAAGTTCTTTAGGTATTCTAGTATTATTTTCGATTTTCGATACGTCGTTACTTTTTGTAATATTTTCTGTCATACTAATACTATTTTTCTCGTTTGAATCGTTTTCATCTCCGCAGCCTGTGAAAAAAGCTGTTACAGATAAAATCAAAGCGATACTTGATAAAATTTTTCTTTTCATTTTAAAATCTCTCCTTTAATAATTATTTTTTTAATTTGTCGGTGTTTCCTTTACAATAAGTTTTTTCTTCCCTGTTTTTTTATCGGGTAGTATTTCATTTGTAAATTTAATATAAAACTGAACATAATCAAGATGTTTTTCATTTAGTATTTTTTTCATTTGACTTAACATTTCAGCCTCGACAGTGTGATTTTTACTTTTGTCAGAGGTTTGAGCAAGCATTTCAAATGAATTGCGGGAAATTTGCCTAAATTGGTAATCAAGTAATCCGTCTACGCAAAATCCCTCTATAGCAAGAGGATGAAGAAATTCCTTTTTTCCTTTGTCGTCCTCAAACCAAAGTACATCCTCATCTCTTCCTGTAACACTTTCAACTCTCGCGAAAGGATATTTTGATTTAATCGTATCGTTTTTTATTTTCAGCCTGTCAGTAACTTTATAACGTATTAAAGGCTGAGAGTAATTATAAAGAGATGTTATGTATATATTTCCGTTTTCAATTTCTATATAGTTCATATCATCAAAGAGATACATTCCCTCATTTAAGTCTGTTTCAACTCCAAGGACAAGAGATTCACTGGCTCCGTAAAAGTTAATTATGTCAGCGGCAAATACCTTTTTAAAATAATTTCTTAAATTAACACTTAAAGGCTCTCCACAAGAAATTACTCTGAAAACATCAACATTTAACTTTCTTTTTTCCACAAGTTCACCTAATATTTTTATTGCCGAGGGATACCCTACTATCATATCGGGTTTGAAATTATTAGTTTTTTCTATCCAATCTTTAAGAGGTGTGTTAATGTCAATAAAAAGCTGATTTCCTTTTACTCCTTTAATGCCGTCGCCTACCGCCATCGCTCCGCCGTAACGCCCGTCTGTCGCCGCTATATACATTATTCGAGGCCCTTTAAAAAGGTATTTTAAAATTTGAAACATAGACATATTCCATAAAGCGGCTCTAATAACTCCAATGAGCATATATTCCCACCCATTATTATCATATACAAAATACGCAGGCTTTCCTGTACTTCCAGAGGAGTGGACTATATGATATTTTCCTTTAAAAGTCTTTTTATCTTTATTTTCATCATTATCAAATTTTCTAAGTTCTTCCTGAGATAAATCTTTTTCTGTAACAATAAAGTTGAAATTTTTGATAAGAGCAGATTTATCTATTGTTGGAAATTTAGATATAGGTAATGTATCAATATTTTCATTAGTAATACCCTCATCAATAAATGTCTTGTGATAATAATCTGAATTATTATAGGCGTGTTTAATTATTTTTCTAAGTTTTTTTTGTTGTAAATCTATTATTTCATCTCTTGTCTTTTTTGTATTTTTCTTCAGTTTATAAAGACTAAGAAGAAGATTGATATATTTCATCTAATCACCGTCCTTTATATTGAAGGTATAGCCATTATCGTAATTTTCACGATGATAATATATAACCTCACCGTTTGTTTGATTAAAAACTATACTCCATTCGGTAGATTCATACTCGTTAAAATTATCTTTGCTTACGCTGTCTAAAGCATTTTTAACTTGTTCGGCATTCATATAGCTGTTATCAGATAATGCTTTCATTAAAATATCATATCTTTCGTGAGACTGCTTTGTACCAATACCATATTTTTCTCCCTGGCTTATATAGAAATTAGTTAGCAGAGAAGTTTCAGTTACGGTCATTTTGTTATCTATATATTCAACAGCAAGGCTTTTTCCTTTAGCGTCTGATATTGCGAAATGAACCATCATTCCCATTGAAGCGTGCATATCATATTGTTCAAGAAGGGTAATGGCTTCATCAACATCAGAGGCTTTGTCAAGCAAAAGCCTTATCGCTGTAGTTGTCGTTATATCAGGTTTATCACTTTCTTGTTCTATAGTATCTGAGTCCTGAATCATATTTACGGCCACACATAGACCTTTTTCATTCATACCGTCTAATGGAGCGTATAAAGCGGCAATCGTTTTAACATTATCAGACAATAAATTTAAAGGTAATCCCGCACTTGATTTTACAAAATCCATATTTACAGTGGAAATTGAAGCGTATCCATTATCAGGCTTTGCTTTGACAATCAAAGCGTCACAATTATTCCAGTCAAAATTTCTGCCAAATATTTTATCATTATTTGAATTTACAGCGGCTATTGTACTGCACCCAAATATACCTCTTTTAAATTCTATATCAGCGTTTGATAATATATTGTCTTTTAAAAAATTGATGACATCTTTATCCGAAGAAGCTCCGCCGCCGTCTATATATTTATCAAAGACATAATCTCCCTTAAAAGTAACTGCCGACAATCCATCTTCAAGTTGTTTTATCTCAGATGTTGTTTTTATATTAGTCATACTTTCAGAGGTTTTATTTTTATACATAATATATTTTGATTCTCCCTGTTTTTGTGAACATCCAAACATTATTGACATTGTTAATAATATTGGTATAAAAATATTTAATTTTTTCTTCATTTAAGCCCTCCTTTTTTTCTGTAATTTAATTCTATCACAATTAAATTATAATAACAAATACTTATATTAAATAGATAATTATGCTTGACAGTTATATTAAATTATGATACACTGATAAAAAAGGAGTGTTCCTATGGAAATAAGAGTTTTAAAATATTTTCTCGCCATAGCAAGAGAACAGAGTATATCAAGAGCCGCTGAAATACTTCACCTTTCACAGCCAACCCTTTCAAGGCAAATAAAAGATATGGAAGATGAACTTGGCAAACAGCTTCTGATAAGAGGAAACAGAAAAATTACTCTTACGGAAGAGGGAATGATTTTAAGAAAACGCGCAGAGGAAATAATTAATTTAGTTCAAAAAGCTGAAAATGAAATAACGCTTTCCGATGAAGTTATAAGCGGCGATATTTATATAGGAACAGGAGAAACAGACGCTGTTCGTGTAATAGCAAACGTAGCTAAAAAATTAAATGAACAATATCCTGATATACACTATAATATTATAAGTGGTGATTCTGTTGACATAATTGAAAAATTAGATAATGGTCTGATTGATTTTGCCATTTTATTAGGTCCTGTTGATGTATCAAAATATAATTATATGAAACTTCCGATGAAAGATATTTGGGGAGTTCTTATGAAACGTGATTGTTCTCTTGCTGACAAAAATTATATAATTCCCGAGGATTTATGGGATAAGCCGCTTATAGTTTCACGTCAGGCTATAAAAGGACCTGTACTTACATCGTGGTTAAAAAAAGAAGCGTCACAATTAAATATTACCGCTTCCTATAATCTTGTATATAACGCTTCTCTTATGGTTGAGGAGGGTTTGGGATATGCTCTGTGCCTTGATAAGATAATAAATGTTACCGGCGAAAGCCAGCTTTGTTTTAAACCATTTAAACCAAAACTTGAAGTTGGTATGAGTATTGCTTGGAAAAAATATCAGATTTTCCCAAAAGCACTAGAAAAATTTTTAGAAAAACTTAAAGAAGTTTTATAAGTTTTATAATATAGGCAATACCGCATAATTCAATAAAGCAGGTTTTATGGAAACACCGAACAAAGGATATAAAAATAATTTTTTAAAAAATTATTTTTACTTTTTAATTTGTCGGTGTTTCCTTAGATGATATTTTTCAATACAAGGAAAAGGCTCGCTGGTCAAACACTTTCGCTATGCGAAAGCCAACTTCGCCGTCTGCGTTTTCTTTGCGGTGTACACATAGTCGGAGTCTATGATAAGAGCCTTTGACACAGCAGTGGAAAATATCAGTCAAAGCCGCAAAATATTAATTATGCGGTATTGCCTATAGTTATAAAAGAACAAAGTTAATCGCATTTAAACAGATTAAAATTTACTCCCATTTTTGCGAAAGAAAAAGGTTCCAATAGTTATAAAATTTCATCGAACTCACGTTAATTTATTTATTTTTGTCAGCCATTCTTCGATTTTCATTTCTTGTAAGAAGCTGTAAATTATCCATAGTTGTCTTTCCGCCCTTTGACATTGGAATTATATGGTCTATATCAAAGTCCAGACGGTTTTTGCTTCTGTATCCACTTTCAGCGCTGTAATAATATCCCTCGCTGTCAGTGTATTTTACAAATACAGCGTTTCTTATTGATTGTTCTTTTTCGGGATATCTTTTACCTATTTCATTTAGCGACAAGTCCATAAGCTTTATTTCTTCTTTTTTAGTCAAAGGCCGCGCGAACTCACACTTATAATCATCGGGATAGTCCATACGATTAATTTCAATATTGATAAGTCTTGCAAATTTGCCCTCGCTGTCTATTTCATTTACAAACGCTTTCCACTTATCCCCGTTATTATTCCATTCTTCTTTTATTATTTCATTACGTGTTACATTGCTGTCGGTCTTTCTTATTTTGTCTGCGATTGCGGTTATATTAAAGTCTTTTCTTTCATTCCAGTAATACATTTCGGGCATTTCTCCCGTTTCCTTGTAATATTGTATAAAATCTACAATATCACTTTTATTATGTCCTAAAAGTCTTTCTTTAACTCCAAAAAGAGTTTTTTCAATATGTTCAGCGGCAGAATTAACATCATTAATATCATTATGCGTAATCCATTCGATCATATCTTTATAAGCTTGTTCCATACAATTAAATACCAATATATTGCAGTTTTTATCAATTTCATCTTCATCTTCAGTTTCAATTAAATATGAAAACCTGTAAATACCTATTGGCATACGTTCTTCACTGCTTATTTTCAGAATATCATCATCAACTGTATTGTTTAGAATTTTCGCGAATTCTTCTATTTTTTGAATGGAAATAAGACGTGTAACTTTTTGGCTTTTTTCATAATCATATTCGGTAAAATCAAGATTTTTATCAATATAAAGCTGTTCTGGATTAACCCAAGCGATTTTATCTTCCCAATCGTCAATAAAACTTACAATATAAGCTTCTTCCGTACCTCCGGCATTTACGCCTCTTAACGCTCTGCCTATCATCTGCGTCATTAATATTGTTGATTTTGTGGGACGGGTAAGGAAAACAGTTTTTGTTTTAGGCAAATCTGTACCCTCTGTAAGTATGTTTACATTTATAATTACATCAAGCTCATTGTTTCTGTATTTATTGAGTACTTTCTCGTTTTCCTCATTTGAAATTGTAACTCCTGTAACACTGTCTTTAACTGTTGATATAACAAAACCCGATTTTATGCCTTCGTCATTAAAAAGTTTATTTAAAACTATAGCCATATCTATATTTTGAGCGAAAACTATTGTCTGTCCGTATTTTTCTTTATTTTCTTTATACTGTTTTACAATAAGATTGTTTCTTTCTTTATTTTCCGCAATCAATAAAGCAAGGTCTTTGCCTATGTTGTCTATATCAAATATGCCTTCGTCCGCAATTCGTTCAAGAATGTTTTCGCCGCCATTCTCTCTGAATATTTCAGCCATATTTACATTTGTTTTAATCTGTTCAAAATGCGGTTCAGAAAGAATACCTTGTTTAATAAGCTCTCTCAAATCAATTTTATATACAATATCATCTTTAAAAATTTTTTTGAGAAGCCCCTTTTCTTTCTCCGCTGTTCGGAACGGTGTGGCGGTTAAGCCAAGCATTTTAAAATGCTTTGTGTGTTCTTTAATAGTTTTTATAATTTTCCTATATTCTGACGCTGTGGAATGATGCGCTTCGTCAATAACAAGAAATATGTTTTTTTTGTTTTTATCAAGCCAGTTGTCAACAAAATAATTTATACCTCTGTTAATACTTGTTTTGCTTGCTATTACAATATCATCGCTTTCTTTTATATTTACCGGTTTATCGTGCTGTCCGGAAATAATACGCCAGTTATATTGTTTTTTATTTTTAGAAACGCTTTCACAGCAGACTTTTTCAAACGCTTTTTCAGCTTGGTTTAAAAGTTCGTGTCTATGGGCAAGCCATACAATTTTGCCGCCTTTATCAAGTATATCTCTCATAAGCCAATATGACGCTGTAATAGTTTTTCCGCCTCCCGTAGGCAAAACAAGAAGTCCGGCATAATCATTACTGTTTAAAATATCATTTGACATTTTTGCTATAGCTTTTCTTTGATGGTCATAGAGAGAAATATTTCCCTTTTCAGAAACTATCATTGTCCCGGCATTATCAGAGCCGACCGTTTTATTAAGAAATTCGTCTAAATCAATATCTATACCGCTTTTTTCATTTATTTTCTCTATTTTTTCTCTGTAATGTTTTGTTTTAAAATGCCGGGGATAATTTTTGGCGAGTTCCATAGCATCATCTATTTTATTAAGTTTTAAAAGTGTGTCAAACTTATTTCTGTATGGATAAAAATTTGTGCTGTCTGAATCAATACAGATATCAAAATAGTTAATAGCTTCCTCATATCTTTTTTGTTTAAAAAGGCAATATCCAAGATTGCTATAAGCCCAATGAGCGTTGGGATTAAGTTCAATATATTTTTTATAGGCAAATTCCTCTGTTTTATAATCTTTTACTTTACTTGTGCCTGCTGACCAAGCTAAATTAAAATAAACATAATCGGGAAATTCCCCTTTATTATCCAATAAATATTTATATGTATCATAAGCGTTTTTATAATCTTCCTCATTATAATAGATGTCGCCTAAATCTGTATAAGCGGAATACCACTTGTTATCACGTTCTATAACTTTTTTCAGTATTTTTTTAAAACTCGCGTCAGATAAATCAAACAAAGATTTGAAATAAAGTTCAATAACTGAATTTTTGCAATATTTTAAGAGTATTTGGTGAATATTTTTATAGCAATTATTTATATTTGTTTTATCAGAACAATTTATTTCCCATAAAATATCAAAAAAAGTCCAGTATGCCGTATCATAATCAAAACTATTTTTTCGAGTATAAAGCTCTATATATTTTTCTGTATTTTTTAAATAAGACCTATAATCTCTTTTTATAAAATCACTTACTGAGATAACCCAATACTTATCAATGCCAAGTTCCGCTTTTTTCGCTATAAAATAAAGTCTTTCCGCAATATTCACGCTTTCTATTGAATTTTCATTTCTGATTTGCTCGCTGCTGTCTTTAGCAATGTCTATAAGAGAGTTTATATAATCCCAAACTTTATTTTCCTCAAATTCATAAGCTTTTATATAGTATTCTGTTAAATTTTCCATAGTATACCTCCCATATTTTATATTTTAACATAGTTGGTCATATTTCGCAATAAATTAGTGCTTCCTTAAAATTTTTGTTATAGGAAACACCGCACAAAGAGGAAATAAAAATAATTTTGCAAAAAAATACGCTTC
>CAOJPS010000081.1 GCA_948441255.1 uncultured Eubacteriaceae bacterium
TAAGAAATATTGAATAAAATGTTTTTTTCTATCCTCTGTTTATTCTGGAATTGCTATAAATACAATTAATTTTTATATCTCTTCAGGTTCGGGATAAGTTTTACCGAAAAGTTCTACTGTGACGGATTTTATTTTTTGCTCATTTACAGGTCGGTCATTATAGTCAGTTTCTGTTTCGGCTATTTTATTTACTATGTCCATTCCCTCAATAACTTTTCCAAATGCCGCATATGAACCATCTAGATGAGGGGAATTTTTGTGCATAACAAAAAACTGAGAACCTGCTGAATCGGGAGGATAGGCTCGTGCCATAGATAAAACGCCTTCTGTGTGTTTAAGGTTATTTTCAAATCCGTTCAGTGAGAATTCACCTTTAATGCTGTATCCCGGTCCGCCGGTTCCTGTTCCTTCGGGACAGCCGCCTTGAATCATAAAACCTTTGATTACTCTATGAAAAATAAGACCATCATAAAATTTTTTGTTTATAAGGCTTATAAAATTGTTTACAGTATTTGGCGCGGTTTCTGGATACAACTCTGCTTTGAAAACATTTCCGTTTTCCATTTCAAAAGTAACAATAGGATTTTCCATATTAAATTTCCTTTCAGTATTTTAGATTTATGGAAATACCGCATAATTTTACTTTTTCTTTGTGCGGTGTTTCTTTATGTATGGCAAATACTAATTAATCAGTATTTGCCATACATATTTATAATTTTTATTCGTTTATTTTTTTGTCAAGATACATTAGTATTGTAGCGACTTCGGCTCGTGTGGCAGTATTTTTGGGTTTGAAAGAACCGTCGGGCATACCATTTATAATTCCAGCTTGCTGAACATAATAGACGGCATCTTTTGCCCATTTGCTTATTGATAAATCGTCTGTGAAATTGATTTTGCTATTATCAAGTTCTACTGTCGTTCCTTTGAACTGAAGATAATTATAAATCATAACGGCAAGCTGTTCACGTGTAATTGCCAATTCCGGAGCAAATTTGTTGTCAGATATGCCGCTTACAATTCTGGCTTCCGCTGCCCATGCTACAAAACCAGCGTAATAGGCATTTGCCGGAACATCTGTAAATTTACTGTTTGCGGATGATGAGTCAGCATTGGAAAATCTGCCTAACACCGTTACAAACATACCTCTTGTCATAGCGGTGTTTGGTGAAAATTCTGTTTCTGACGTCCCCATAAACCATTTTTTGCTGTATGCCTGTTCGACAGCGTTATAATACCAGTCTGTTTTTGAAACGTCTTTGAAAATATCTGAAACAGCAGCTAATTCTATAGCTTCAGAAGAATTTTCATTATTGGTATTGGTTTTAATTTCCTCGTTTTCACTTTTTTCATTGTTATTTTCGAGATTTTCTTTATTGGTTGTCAGTGAACTTCGTTTTGAGGAGCCGCCGCCTCTGTGACTGCTTCCTGAACCTCCGCTTGTACTAGAGTTATTGCCGTTGTTGTTTGAACCTTCGGCAGATAAAGTAACGTCACCGCTTAATCCAGCGTACCTTTGAGTATTAAAATCTTTAGAAAGAGTAACTGTTGAGTCTGGGTTAAGTGTTAAGCTCGCGCTTGTTACCCCTGATGAGGTTTTTATTTTAATATCTCCTAAAGTAATAATACCGCTGTCAAGTAAAGATTCTTTAGCGACAACATATATATACGCTATTCCTTTTTGTGTGTCAAAACGGCATTCTTTTAAAATGGAACGATTGTTGATAACATCTGACCAATCAATATTAACTTCGGTTACATTTTTATCAGAAACTTTAAATGAAGTTTGAAGCGCTATCGTATTTGTTATTGTCTCACTGCTAAGGTCAAGCTGCATTAAAGCTTTTTTATTGTCGGAGTCATTTGTAAAAATGAACCGGCTTGAGTGATTTTCAGTATTTTCCAAAACAGTATTATCATTTGTTATAGAAATTTCGTGTACAGCCTGACCATAAACATTGACAGCATTTGAGGCTGAAAGATTTTGTGCTTCAACACTGGAATCTGTTATTTTGATTTCTGCTGGGTTTTCCTGAATGGAATCAACTATATTATTTTCTTCGTGGTCTTCCGTATCAGAGGTTGAGGATATTTCTGTATTATTGGAAGTTGTTTCTGTATTTTCGTCAATATCAGTATTTTCGGAAGTAATTTCTGTATTGTAAGAATCTTCCTCGGCTGATTGCAAAGAAACAGATTCTCCGTTAATATCAATATTGGGCAGTGAATTTGGAACATCTAAAGTTAAAGTGTTACTGACAAGGCGCTCATTTTCCAGTGTAAGAGCATTATCAACACGGTATAATTCCGCTTTTACTTTAGTTGGAAGATTTTCAGTAATATTATCTGGCTCAATCCAATAAATCCAGATGCCTTCAGACACGTTTCCAAGTTCTCCGTCTTCTGGGTCTTCTGCCATAATAATTTGAGAGCCGTTAATTATATTTCCGTTTTCATCAAGTAATTTCACGGCATTATATGCTGGACTTCCTTTATAAACACCCGTAAATATGACGGAACCCGTGGGAATTGAGGAATTTGTGTTTTTATCGTATATAAAATCACTTTTTAATATACCAATTCCGTCATTTAACAATTCAACGTTGTCGCTTGTAGGACCTAAAATGTTAAAGTTGTTAATTAAAACAGATTGACTGTTGAATACAATTTTAACATAAGAGGCATTATAGATATACATATATCCTTTGCCGTCTTGCTCAATTTTATCCGGCTGATTGAAATATACAATATTATCTTCTCCGCCTTTAAAGCTGCCTTTTTTAACTTCTGTCCAATTAATGTTATCTTCACTTACAAAAGCGGTAAATTCGGCAGCTTCGCCATTGTATTTGACTGCTGTAATCTGCTCTGATTTTCCAAGGTCAATAGTAAACTCAGCGCTGCCTGTGTCAACTTTTCCGCTGTATCCAGTTGAGCCGCCGTTTTCTATTATATTTGAAATGGCGGAAATATAGGTATCTTCACAATATTCGCTGTTGTCGTCAGCCGTAATTAACTTGTCGGCACTAGACGACATATTTGTATTGATATCCCAGTTGCTTCGGTCGATTTCACCCTGATGTTTAATCTTAACAGGTGAAAGGATAACAGTTTCTGTCTGGTTGAGAAGTTTATCATAGCCTATGATTTGATATTCATAAACTTTGTTGTTGCCGGTAGTAATAATATCTGTGTACTCTGTTTGGTCGGCTGTTACAAAAGCAACTGGCTCATTGTTTCGAATAATTTCATATCCAAGCATTGCGTTTGTATTATCAGTGTTGTTAAGTGATAAAGTAACTTTATTGTCATAAATTACATTATCTTCGTGAGGAACAGTTATCTCGGCAGATATTTTTGTGTTTGAACTCATTGAATTTCCGCCGTTTAAACGATATTCCCGTGCGTCATTATTAAGATATTGAATTTTATGTTCCTCTGTTTCAAATTGAGCCGCTTATTTTTGAGTTTCCTCATCAGACGATAATCCCCAAGCTCTGAAATAAGGAAGCAGATTTTTTTCGGCAGCGGCACAGGCCAAGCGCATAAATTTATCGGAACCGCTGCCGGAAAGAGTCAGAGCGACTCCATTGGATGGTGCTGAAGCGGGATTTCTTGAATAGCTGTCAACTCTAGCGTAGAATAGATTTGACAGTTGTTCTTCATTGTTGTCAAACATTTTAAAATCGTAGTAATTATCATAAAACATATGAAGCTGCCAGTACATACCAAGAGTTGTAAACACATCAGAATTTTGACCAACTGAACCTTTTGTGACAGCTTTATATACTTTGTCATATTTAATACGCTGAGTTTGTGTCGCGAGCATTGAAAAATAGTTATTGGTAACTTCCGCTACAGTATAATTTCTGTTATTTATTACGTGACCAATTTCGTGAGCGATGCCCCAGCCTGACAAATTTCCTCCTGTCTTTTTGCCATTATCATCGCAGGTAATAGGGGATATTGAAAATAATCCGGGGACACTGCCGTATTCTATTCCTATATGTTTTCCTCCAGCGTACATAAATGCCCCTGTAAACATTGTGTGATAGCGTATATTAAGCCGTTGAGAAGGATATTTATTTTTGCTGTCAGAGGAAACATTTTTTCCGTAACCTTTATGTTGATAGAATAAATCAACTTCCTGTTCCATTGCGGCAATTGCTTTTTCAAGCTGCTGAGCGCCGCCGTTGTTTAAACCGGCTGAAACTTGTGACGCTGGAACAGAATACATCATATTATTCATTACGATTTCAGTATAATTAGCTATGCAATCGTTTTTATACTCTTTTCCGCTATGATATTTATCGTGGTTTTGCTTTAATTCGAGAACGTATTTATCAAGTTTAGAAACATACTCCTCAATGGCTTTTGTTCGTTCATCACCTGTTTTTCCGGCAACATTAAGTACGGGTATATTTTCACCGCCGCTTACACGTACAGAATATTGACGGCTATTAGCGTCACCGTTCCACGCTACATATAATGAGCCACCGTTTTCCGAATTGGCTGATGTGGATATATTTGGAATGGTAATTACGTTTCTTCCTACAGAAAGCTGTCCTAGGTCGCTCTGCCATTGTGTCGCTTCGCCGTGGTTTTGAGTGGCTATTAAATTTAAATTTGTTTTTGTTCCTTCTTTTTCATTTGGACTTCCGACGTAAACAATAATTTCATCTTTTGCTTGCGCCACAACCCCAAGAGGCTGATAATTGCTTAAAGCCATAGCAAAATCGGTATGTCCGTCTGCTTTGGGGGTTACGCTTGTATCAATTTGGATAATATCAGCCAGTGCTCCTGTATTTAAAAGTTCTCTGGCATAGTCCAATTCTTTTTTGAGAGAATCGTAGTCAGGATGAAGTTCGCCGCTTACAGAATCAGTTGTATTAAGTCTGCTTTCCAGTTTGTCTATAGATTCCATTGTGACATCTGTTTTAAGCTGTAAATGCATAGAATCCTCATATAAAGCGTTTATTTGGCTTGGCAAGTCGTCATATTGGTAAAATTTCATTTCCGATATGGAAACCATTCGGTTATAACCAGTAGTTATACATAATTGGAAAGTGTCTGATGTAATAGGTTTATCCGCTGTTACAGTATAATAGACGCTGTTATTATTGTCCCTTTTTTGGGAGATTGAACAATTTTCCGCTCTTACCCAGTTTCCGTTATCATCTTGATAGCGGATTTTAGCGCCTGTATAATTATATGGCTGGCTTGCGCTTGGAGCGAAACGTATTGTATCAATTGTGTATTTTTGGTCTAAGGTAACTATGGGATTACTGAAATTGCCGTATATTACGCCGGTATCCCAATCATTTACAACTGTATATGTAGATTGAGCGTCATCAGCCACAGCAAAATTATCTCCATATAAAGCAGCGCCTGATGGTACTTGTACGTCTTTTATATGCGCCGTTTTTTGACCGCTGCCATTTGAGGTATTTATGAGTTTATATTTAGGCATTTTAACATCAATTGCTTCCGTGGCTGTCGCTTCGTTTATCTTTGAAGAAGGACTCGTGCCAAACTCATTATATCCTACTACGTATACTTCATATGTCACAGTGGGTTTTAAATTCGCGATAACATAACTTACAGCGGTTATATTTTTTATTTCTGAATAGGTTTCTGTGCCTTTTTCACGGTAAAATAAACTGTAATATTGAGTATCACGCATTTCTCTCCAGGAAACTTTGATAGATTCCGCTTGACCTACAGCTGTAACATATTCGGGAGCGGGAGGCGCGGAGCTGGGTTTTAAAGTAATCTGAGCACTTTCGGAATAAGGACTTTTCCACGTTCCGTTAGTTGAACGAACACGTATTGTGTAAGGTTTGTATGTCGCTAATTTTCCTTCAAGACTTGATATGGTTATGGAATTTGTGTTTGTCGTGTAAACAGCTTCTTTACCGTTTGATGAAATTTGTACCTCATAGCCTGTGACATTGATTTGAGGTTCCCACGTTGCTTGAAAAGAAGGATTTTCCCCCGCTGACAACTGTTCTAAAACTATTTTGTTAGGAATAGAGTAATCTGGTTCGGGAATACGGTCTTCCATATTATTAACAAATTCAACTTTAGCTATGTCAACTAAATTGGTGCTTGCTCCTGTTACTTTTATTGTTATTTTTTTTATCGCTATTTGAGCGCCTATGTTTATTACAACTGTGCCATCGCTTTCTATTGATACTTTATCTGATGAAGAACGAGTATATGAGTTTTCTTCTGAAAAACTATCAAGTTCAATTGAACCATTGTCACCAATATCGAAAGTATATATATTGCCGTTTTCATCTTCCGCTGTAACAACACCAGTTTTTATCAAATTTAAAGAGTTTGCTGGGGGTTTGATTACAATACCGTTGACCTGCCTATTATTAACTTGTGCTGGATGATTAATTTCCAATGAAAATTCAATTGGATTTGCCGATGATATTTCTTGACTGTTTGCCGCCGCAAATTGTACAAATTGTTCAGTATTTTCAGTCAAATTATTTATATCTCCAGATTTGACAGCGGTATTTGCCCCACTCTCTGGATTAATGCTTTCCGCTGAAATTATGTTAATGGGAACGGCTGAAACATTAGTTCCATAATTTAATGTTACATATGACAAATCAGCAATATCAACAGAGCTGTCATTGTTTAAATCATATTTGCTGTCAGTGCTTCCGTTGTCAATAGCTTGCATCATAATTTCGGAATCTTGTTCATCAATTTTTCCATCAGAGTTTATGTCGCCTATGGCGATAACACCATATAAGTTTCCATCGGAAGATTTTTGCCACTCATTTTTTTGTTTGCTGTTGTTAAGTTCAATTTTTGTGGTGATTCCCTTTGTAATTGTAACGTCCTGGGTATATGTAATATAATTATCCGATGCGATAGTCAGCGTATATTTTCCGACAGGAATATCTTTAATAACTCCGATTGCTGAAGTACCCGAATTATTACTTGTTAAATCACAGTTTTTTATATTTTCATTTCCATCAAAAGAAGACAGGGTTACATTAAACTGATTGTTTTGAACAGGCAAATCAAGATTAATGTTAATTTCAAGACTGCTTACATCAGATATGTTTGAAAGCTGAGGCGTATTAGCTAAAACAGATGATGTAAATAATGATTGAACAGCAAAAGTTGCTGCTAGGGCAACAGAACATACTTTTTTTGTTTGATTAAGTTTTGATTTCATATAATGTGGTAATCCCTCCTTTTTTTGAAATGCCAATTACAGCAATTCTAGAGAAAAGAAACGCTATTTTACTTAGTATTTCTTAACGTTTTTGGTGTTTAAAAGGCAAATCTCCTTTCGCTAAAATAGTAAATAAAATATTTTTTCTTTACATACTAGAATTGCTGTAATATGAATATTGTAAAAAACGGTTTACTATACATATAATATATATTAAAACACAAAGGTTTTCAATAACAAGTTTTTAATAAGTTATAAAAATTGGTTATTCTTAGGAGAAGAAAAACAATTTTGTTTTTTGCTGTCATTATATTTTGTTTAATCTGTATTTCATATAACGTTTTCTTATATCAAGACCATAACGTTTTCTTATTGGGACTGTTTCACCGTTATCTAATATAAAGTCGTTTTTGGAGATATTTTCTATATGTTCCATATTTACAATTACACCTCTAAAGCATTCAATAAATGAAGAATATTCAAGAAGCCGCGTTTTATAGTCGGAAAATTTGCCTTTTACGGGCAGGATATTGTCTAATAGGTGTATATTTACAGTTCGTGAAATAATATCTATATATAAAATATGGTTTAAATTAATATTTATGCGGCTCCTATAAGATATTAAATCTACGTTTAGACTGATTTCCGCTTTTTTTGTAATTAAGCTGTCAAATATGAAGCTGATTTTACTGTATGAAACTGGTTTTATAATATATGAATAAGCCTTTACTTCATAACTTTCAGCAGCAAAATTGTTGCTGGTAGTGGTAAATACAATTTTGCAATTTTTATCGAAAAAGAATATTTTTCTTGCCATTTCTATTCCTGAGATTTTATTCATATAAATGTCAATAAACACAACATCATATTTTTTTTCGGGAAAATCTTTTAAAAAACTTTCACCATCAAAATAACAGTCAATATTGGCTGTTTCTTTTATATTATCAAAATATTCCGATATTATATTTTTCAGCCTATTGATATCGTGTTTTAAATCGTCAATTATAGCCAATTTCATAGTATCACCTCTATATGATTTTTTGGTGGATTGGACAGCATATACACCAATTTAAAACTTTGAAACTGTGATTTTTAAAGCCGCTTGTATTAAGGCATAAGGGGGAACATTTTAAATATTATTTAAAGTTAAATTTTCTTACAACAGTTTTAAGTTTTTTAGCCTGTTTGGACAATTCTTTAGCCGCATCAGCGCTTTTGCTGGAAGCTTCTGTATTTGTTTGAATGACGTTTGATATTTTATTAATGTTTTCTTCTATCATACATATAAACTCAACTTCTTCACTGGCTATTTTTGATATATCCGCAATAGCTGTTGCCATATTTTCAGCCTCATTGACAACTCCTATAAGATATTGTTCTGTTTTTTCAATAATTTCAGTGCCTGATTTTACAGCTTCAACAGTTTCTTTTATAAATTTTTCAGAGCTTTTTGTTTCTTTAGAACTTCTTTCTGATAATTTTTTTATATCTTTGGCTATAACGGCAAATCCGGAACCATTGTTTCCTATTCTTGCTGCTTCAACAGAGGCATTTATTGAAAGAAGATTTGTTTGTGATAAAATTTCGTTTATTACGTTTATAATATTTCCAAGCTGAGTTGTACTATTCATAGTATACCGCATAGCTTCAGCAACATTTTTCAGCTGCTCATTGCAATTGTTTATTTCTCTGTATACGGATTCAATCCCTTCTTTTGCGTTATTTGTACCTTTATCAATATACTGTATTTTTAAAGAAAGTTTTTTTATTGTATCAGAAAGATTCTCAATTGATTCTGCTTGCAAAACAACGCCGTCGGACAATTTCTCAGAGGTTTTAAAAACATTTTCAGAGCTTGCTAAAACATCATCAGAGGAAGTGTTAATTAAATACATAGTTGTATTTAAAAATTCCGATATTTCCAGCAGAATATTTTTAATTGATTTAAAATCACCGTTATATTTGGCTTTTGGTTTGGCTGATATATTGCCTTTTGAAATTTCTGAAAGAACATAGTCAATATCGCTGATAATGTTATTTATGTTGCCTATAAATGAATTGAAGGAATCTGCCAATACTCCTATTTCATTTTGACTGTGATAATTTATGCCATCTTTGAAATTTCCATCTTTCATTCTTTCAGTCGCTTTTACCATAGTATTAATTGGAGTTGTTATTTTCTTTGTAAACATTCCTATAAGCATAGCGGCTATAATAATTATAATGATACTGATTAAAATAACATTAAAAATAACTTTGTAGGCAACAGATAAAGCTATGCTTTTATCCTGCATTGTAATAACAGCCCATGAGGAAGAATCTCCTTTTATCGGTATAGGGGTATAGCTTATATAGTAATTTCTACCTTTAAATTCAGACTCTATATTTCCGCTACTTCCCAAAAGAACGTCAGAAATAGCTGTTTTATATTTATCGGAAATGTCAAATGATACTTCTTCTGTAATTACATCGCCATTTTCATCTACAGAACTTTGACCGTTAGAATCTTTTTTGGGAATTTGTTTGGTAGTGGTCTTAAAATTGTAAAATTCATCCATATATTTATTATCAGGATGCGCTACTACATTTCCCTCTCCATCTATTATAAAAGAATAATTGCCGTTTTTACTGTTTGAAAAGTTTTCGATAAGATTTTGTATATATTCAAGTTTTATATCTACTCCCAAAACGCCGATAAGTTGCTCTTTTTTATCATTAATTGGCATAAATACAGATGTGCATGGCATTTTTGTAGATACGGAGTAATAGGATTTTGAAACAAATGGTCTTGGATTGCTCATCATATCTTTAAACCACCAGCGGTTGCTTCTATCGCCCAGTTCTCCGTGAGAACGTCCTGTTTGTTTACCATCTGTTTTTTGAGCGTATATAAGTTCAATATATTCATTTCTTTTAGAACAATCTACAAACGCGTTAGTCTGTTTTTGATTTTCCATTGTTATTACATCAGGGTTTGCCGTTAATTCGGAAGAAACATTATAAGCTCCGTCAACAAACTTTTCGACCGTATTACGAATGAAACCAGCGGTTTTATTATTATCCTCAACAATCTTTTTATTATAAAAATTTATAAAAGTAACATATGTAACAAAACTTACAGCTGCTATAAGACAAATTATAATAATTATTATATTTAGAATAAATTTTCCAACAATACTTTTTTTTCTGAAATTTTTCATATTTTACTCCTTTTATTCCCTTATTTTCCTTGAAGCATTTAAAATCTTGAGGTTTCACCTCAGACTTTGACTTCCTTCTTGAAAGAAAGAAGCAAAGAACTTTTATACGAAACTACATTTCGCTGATTTTATTGTTATTTATAGTCAAATCACTTGAAAATAAGTAAAAGGAAGCGAGAGAAAAATTATTTTCACAAGGCAGTGGAAGAAGAGCGTAGCCATAGCCTACGCCGACTGACGCTAACAAAGTGAAAATGATTTTTAACCGCTGAACTTGCTTGTTTTTAAGTGATTTGACTATATCATCGAACTTACGTTATCATTAAATTCTTTAAGGCAATACCGCATAATTTGATAAAATAGATTTTAGACGATATTTTTCAGTACAAGGAAAAAGCTCGCTGGTCAAACACTTTCGCTTATGCGAAAGCCGGCTTCGCCGTCCGCGTTTTTCTTCGCGGTGTACACATAGTCGTATCCTATGATAAGAGGTTTTGACGCAGCAATGGGAAATATCGTCAAAATCTATGAAATCATAATTATGCGGTATTGCCTTAAATAAATATATTGAATATATAAAACAACCCTGAGAGGTAATTTAACTCAGGGTATGATTTTTACAGTAAAGTACACTAATGTTTTAATTATAACATTTTATTTTTAATTTGTACACATACAAATTAACATTTTTGTGGAAAAACATATAGGCAATACCGCATAATTCAATAAAACAGGTTTGAGATGATATTTTTCAGTG